>DAOUID010000127.1:0-9317 GCA_034428315.1 Dehalococcoidia bacterium | reverse complement strand
GCTAGAGCCCCAGCACCTCGCCCGCGTTCGCGTCCATGGCGGCGGTGATGCTGCGCTCCGCCATCAACGCCAGCAGACCCTCGGCCGATTCGACGAGCTGGCGGAAGGACTCGTGGTCCTCCTCGCTCGCGCCCGCGGGCGGCGGTTCGAGGGCCTCCAGGCCCCGGATGCCGATGAGGGGGATGAACATGCTCGCCAGCAGGCCCAGCCGGTAGTCGTCGAGGCATTGCTCGAAGGAGTACCCCGTCACGCCGTGCTCCAGGAGCGTGGCGTGGTACAGCTCCACCAGCTCGTCGCTGATCGCCTTCCGCTTGGCCGGCTCGAACCCCTGCCCGATGAAGTACCCGAGGTCCCGCAGCCCCGAACCGTAGCCGGCGAGCTGCCAGTCGAGGATCACGATCTCGTCCCGCGTGCCGCGCTCGCCGAAGAGGAAGTTCTCGATGCGGAAGTCCCCGTGGATCAGCGTCGCCCCCGAGGCCGCGCCCCGCTCGAAGAGCGTGCCCCAGTCCCGCGCCAGCCGCTCCCCGATCGGGAGGAACGAGGGGTCGACGCGCGGCACGATCCGCTCGGCAAAGAGGTCCCATCCTCCCTGGACGAGTGGCGTGCTGATCTCCGACTGCTGCTCGGTCGTGGGCACCCACGCCCACTCCCGAAGCCGCTCGCTCTCCCACCAGTGGGCGTGCACCTGCGCCAGCGTCTTCACCACCAGGGGAGCCTGGTCCGGCGGACAGGAGTCGGTCTGGCTCAGCGTGCCCAGTTCGCCGAGATCCTCCAGCAGGAGCGCATACGAGGTCCGGTCCTCGAACGTGCCGCCGTAGCACACCGGCACCCGCGCCGGGCACTCCCCGCTCGCATCCCGGTACCAGTGGACCTCCGTCTCGATGATCCCCGCCGCCCACGGCCTCAGGTAGTCCGGCAGCGTCACGAAGGTCGGGGTCTTGGCCACGATGCTCGCCGGCGGGTCGCCGTCCGCATTCTCGTAGGTGGGCGTTACCCGCACGGCCTGGCTGATGTAGCCCCGGCCCACGCCGATGTCCTCCACCTCGACCTCGCTCACCCGACCGCTCGGCAGGTGGCCGCCTTCGCGAAGCGCATCCGTGAGCCACTCCGCCGTGATGCCGTCCTTGTTCGCCAGCGGTTCCATGTGTCCCTCCTTCGCCTGGTTCGCCGTTAACGTGCGCAGTCTCCGCCGCGCGGCCTTCCGTTCAAGCGCCCAGCAACTCCCCCGCCTTCGTGTCCATCACCGCCACGATGTTGCGCTCGGCCATCACCGTTACCAGCGCGACGCCGGTCTCGATCATCTCGTCGAACGCCTTGCGCTCCTCTTCCGGGGCCTCAGGTGGTGGCGGCTCCCGCTCGGCCATCCCCGTCATCCCGATGATCGGCGCGTACATGCTCCAGAGCAGCCCGAGCCGGTAGTCCTCATGGCACTGCGCCAGCGAGTAGCCCGTAACGCCGTTCGCCACGAGCGATCGGTGGTAGGTGGCGATCAGGTCGTCCTCCACCTCGCGCCGCTCGCCCGGGCTGAACCCCTGGGAGATGAAGTAGGCCATGTCCCGCAGCCCCGAGCCGTACCCGGAGAGCTGCCAGTCGAGGAACACGATCTCGTCCGGCGTGCCAGGTTCCCCGAGCAGGAAGTTCTCGATGCGGAAGTCGCCGTGCACGAGCGTTGCCGCTGAGGCCGCGCCCCGCTCGAAGATGCCCGAGAAGTCCCGCACCAGCCGCTCGCCCACCGGCAGGAAGTCCGGGTCCACCCGCGGCACGATGCGCTCGGCGAACAGCTCCCAGCCGCCCTCCACCAGGGGCGTGTTCAGCTCCGACTGCCGCTCCGAAGAGGGCAGCCACGAGGCCGTCCGCAGCCGGTCGCTCTCCCACCACTGCGCGTGCAGCGCCCCCAGCATCGTCACGATCGCGTCCGCACGGTCCCGCGGACCCGAGTCCATCTGGCTCATCGACTCAAGCTCGCTCAGGTCCTCCAGCAGGAGGGCGTACGACCGCCACCCCTCGAACGCCGCCCCGTAGCAGCGCGGCACCCGCGCCGCGCAGTCACCGCTCGCCTCCGGGTAGAAGTGCAGCTCGGTCTCGACCGCCTGCGCCGCCCATGGCTTCAGGTACTCGGGAAAGTCGACCGAGACCGGCAGCTTCGCCACGATGCTCGCCGGCGCCACACCGTCCGCCCCCTCGTACGTCGGGACGATCCGCACGGTCTCGCTGATGTACCCGAACCCGATGCCATCGGTGTTCACGTCGACGGCCGATACCCGCCCTCGCGGCAGGTGCCCGCCCTCGCGCAACGCCTCCGTCAGCCACTCCGCCGTGACCTCGTGCTTCCCCCCGAGCGGCTCCATGCGATCCTCCGGGCTAGGAGTCCAGCACCGTCGTTTCCGCCCCTGCCTTCATGACGGTCAGGTGCGCCATCGGCGAGCCCGTGTCGTGGGCGCCGTGCCAGTGGTCCTCGCCCGCGGGCACGACCGCGCAGTCGCCCGCGCTGACGACGTGCTCGCCCTCGCGGTCGCCGACCTTGCCGATGCCGGATACCACGTACAGGAGCTGGTCGACCGTGTGGCGGTGCCACCCGGCCCGCGCGCCCGGCCCGAAGTTCACCACCGACATGGTGACCTCTTCGGAGGCCGAGCCCGACAGCGACCTCCCCCACACCTGGCCGCCCTCGAAGATTGATAGTTCCGTCCGCTCGATCGTCTCACCGTCGTCCGATTTCAGGATATGCAGTGCCATCGCTCGCCTCCCTGTGCGCCCCGCAGCATAGCAGCGCCGCCTCGCAGGGCGCGGTATCCTCTTCGGGTGGAGCCCCCCGCCTCGGAGGAAGCAGCGATGCTGACGGAGTACAAGCTGCCGTACATCCTTCGCGGACCGTGTGAGGACAACGGGAACATGTACGAGGCGGAGGTGCCGATCCTGCCGGGGTGCCGTGCGTGGGGGGAAACCCCCGAGGAGGCCCTTGAGTTCCTGGAGTCGGTTGCGGCGGCTTTCATCGAAATCTACGAAGAAGAGGGGCGCCCGCTGCCCGACGCCATCGTCAAGGCAGGTGAGTTTCAGGTCGCGGTTTGACCCATCGGGACGTGACCCGGAAGTTGCGCGCCCTCGGATGCGAATTCCGGCGGCAGGGGAAGGGCTCCCACGAGATCTGGTCCAACCCCGCCAGCGGCGGCCATACCACCATCCCCAACCGGGGGCGCAAGGACCTACCCACCGGAACGATCCGCGGCATCCTCCGGGATCTTGAAATCGACAGGCGAGACTTCGACCGCGTCTGACGCGACGCTTGCCCCTGTCCGCCTCCTTCCCCACCATCCCACGGATGCCCGACCTCATCCTCTTCATCGACGACGGCGGCGTCCTCAACGACAACTCCCGGCGCGCCCCGGAGTTCCGGCGCCTGATAGCCGAGTTCTTCCCGCCGCGCCTCGGCGGTGAGCCGGAGGTCTGGGCCGAGGGTAACCTGGCCACCTTCCAGGGAGTCTTCGATGCCCACAAGGACGCAATGGCCGTGGTCGACGCCTACCACCAGGGGGTTGTGGCGTACGAGACCGCGTGGCTCAAAGCCATGTGCGAGTACGTCGGCGTTGCCGCACCCGAAGGTGGCGACTGCGCCACTCTTGCCCGCGAGGCTCTGCTCTACATCACCCGCAGGGCCCGGGCCGCCTACCCCGGAGCAGCCGAGACCGTGACTGCCCTGGCCGGGGCCGGCTACACGCTCCACACGGCCTCGAACCAGCCCTCCTGGGAGTTGGAGGGCTACCTCTCCGCCATGGGCGTCCTCGATCACTTCGGCATCCTCTTCGGCGCCGACCTCGTCAATGCCATGAAGCCCTCCCACGTCTACTACGAGCGCGCCTTCGCCCTCGCCGGGGTCGACCCCGCCCGCGCCCTCGTTCTCGACGACGACCCCGAGTACCTCGCCGCCGCCCGTGAAGTCGGCGCCCGCACTGTCCTCGTCGGCCCCGGCGCCGCTCCGCGTGGCCACGTCGCCATCCCCGCCCTCCCCGCCTCGCTGGAGTCGCTGGACTGACGCCCGAACCCGCTACAATCCCGAACCGTGAACGAGCAGGGCCTGGCCGTCACCCTCGAGTACTGCGCCCAGTGCGGTTACCTGCCTCGCGCCCAGTGGATGGCCGGCGAAATCCTCGCCGCCCTCCAGGATGACATCGCCAGCTTGGCCCTCATCCCCGGGGGCGGTGGCTGCTTCGAGTGGGCCGTCGACGGCGAGGTCGTCTCCTCGAAGAACGCCACCGGCCGTTTCCCCGAAGTCGACGAGATCATGGAGCTCATCGCCAACCGCCTCTGAGCCAGGAGGGAGTCCCCGTGTCCGATTCCACCATTACCGTCTTCGACCCGCGCGGGCACGCACGTGTCGTCGCCCAGCAGGCCGCCCCGCGTCCCGATGACCTCGACGGCCTCCGTCCCGGCGTCCTCGAGAACCGCAAGGCCAACGCCCGCCTCCTGCTCGAGTCGATGGTCGACAACCTGCGCGCCACCGCGGATATCGGCGCAACCACCACCGGCAGCAAGCCCGTCGCCGGCCCCGCCAGCCGCGCCACCATGGCCATGCTCACGGAGGAGTGCGACTTCGTTGTCGTTGGGTCGAGCGACTGAGGGTCCTGCACGGCGTGGAGTGTCTACGCCTCGATAGCCCTGGAGAAGCGAGGAATCCCGACCGTCACCGTCGTGACCGACGCCTTCGAAGGCCTCTTCAAGCTCGAAGCCGAGCAGCGCGGCGCCCCCGAGCTGCCCTACGTCGTGATCCCCCACCCCCTCGGCGGCATCCAGCCCGACGCCGTCCAGGAGAAGGCGCTCGAAGCCGCCCCCGCCCTGCGCGCCGCCCTCCTCGGGAACGGCGCGTGAGCAACGGCGACTCCCTCACCGAGCTGACCGCGATCCTGGAGGTCGAGGAGCTCGGCACGGGCCGCGCCGGGGCCACTGTCGACCTCCCCGACGACGTCGCCGCCGTCAGCCGCGAGTTTGCCGCTCGTGGCTGGTCCGACGGCCTCCCCATCATTCCGCCCACCCCGGAGCGCGTCTCCGCGATGCTCGCCGGAACCCCCCGCGACCCCCTCGATGTCGTCGGCATCCTGCCGCCCCGCCGCGGCGAGGCCACCGTCCACGCCATCGCCGTCAACGCCGTCATGGCCGGCTGCGTGCCCGAGCACATGCCCGTGCTCATCGCCGCCGTGCAGGCCGTGGCCCACCCCGAGTTCAACCTTTCGGGGGTGAACGCGACGACACATCCCGTCTCCCAGTTCCTGCTCGTGAGCGGCCCCATCGCCGCTGACCTCGGTATCCACTCCGGAAGCGGCTGCTTCGGCCCAGGCTTCCCCGCCAACGCCACACTCGGCCGCGCCCTCCGGCTCATCCAGCTCGCCGTCGCGGGAGCCTGGCCCGGCCGCGGCGACCGCTCCACCCAGGGGACCCCCGCCAAGATCGCCTTCTGCGCCGCCGAGAACCTCGACGAGAGCCCCTGGGCGCCCTTCCACACCACCCGCGGCTTCACCCCCGACCAGAACGCCGTCACTGTCTTCGACACCGAGGGACCGCACAACATCCAGGACCATGGCAGCAACACCGCCCTTGGCATCATGCTCACCACCGCCGGCTCGATGTCGCAGGCGGGCAGCAACAACATCCTCTCCCGCGGCTCGCCCGTGCTCGCCTTCGGACCCGAGCACGCCGCCACCGTCGCCGCCGAGGGCTGGTCGCGCGAGGACGTCCAGCGATACATCTTCGAGAACGCCCGCTACCCGTTGACCGAGCTCTCCGACGAGCTCTTCCAGGTCATCCAGGAGCACACCGAGCAGGGCGTCCCCGTCCCCTTCTTCGAACGCAACGACCTCGCCCCTATCGCCGACGGTCCAGAGCACATCCACGTCATCGTCGCCGGCGGCCCCGGCAAGCACTCCGCCTGGCTTCCCACCTTCGGCAACATGACGCGCCCCGTCACGATGCCGGTCGAGCCGATGCGCTAGAGGGTCGGGCTAGAGTTCGGGCGGGGGAGGCTCGTCGAAAGGGTCGCCGCGCTTCCTGGCGGCTTCGAAACGCTCGTACCAGGCCTCCCAGCGATGCCGCTCCGCAGTGCGGCCAGCGGCGCGGCCCTCGGCGCGACGCTCCTCGCGTACGCTCTCCAGCTTCTCCCGCAACAGCATCAAGCCTGCTCCTGCCTCCGAGAGTAGCATGGCCGTCGCTGCCGATGCGAGGGCCGCGCCCGCGACGCCAATCCAGACATTGAGGATACGCTCGGGGACCCCTCCAGCGCCGGCTTCCAGTTCCCGCCAGATGAGGGTTCCGATGCTGGCGAGGAACAGGGCAGTGAAAATCCCGAAGAAGAGCCGGCGCGTCTCGGCGCTGACGGTCCAGATCGATTCGCGTCCAGTCATGCGAGAGGCGCACGGTAGGCGCTGTTGTGGGGACCGTCAAACCATTGGGGTCGACCACTATCCCTCAAGCAGCGCCCGCGGATTCTCCGACAGCATCCGCCGCACCTCGTCCTCCCCGAACCCCGCCTCCACGAAGCGCTCTCCGAAGAGTGCCAGCGCCGCCACCGGCTCCGGGTTCGACGCCTGCCCGTGGTCCGACGACAGGACCACCCGCTCCGGCCCCACCTCCCGCACCTGCCGCAGCAGGTCCGGCCACGCCTCCTCCCCGTCGTCCCCCGCCACCGCGATCGCGCACTGCTCGATGTAGCCGCCCTTCGATACGATCTCCTGCTGCACCTCAACCGGCGTCCAGAACGAGGCGTGCGTGATCACGCACCGGATCCCCCGCGCCAGCCCTTCTCCCAGGATCGCCTGCGTCTCCTCGGGCGAGAGGTGCCCGCTCGCGAGCACCGCGTCGTGGCTCGCAATCACGTCGAGGATGTCGTGGCAGACCGGCAGCAGCTTCCCCTCCGCATCCAGCACCGTGATCGGCTCCTGCGGGCTGTTGAAGCCCCCCGGGCGGTAGTCGCGCCAGTGGAGGGCGTCGAACGTCGGCATCCACACCACCTTCCCCCCGATGCCCAGCGTGATCGCCGCCGCCTCCGGGTTCAGCCCCCCGACGCCCCAGTCCAGCGCCACGCCGCCGTACACGTCGATGCCGCTGAACTCGCGGTCCAGGGTCCACGCCAGCGGCTGCGTCGGGTACTCGTGGCTCTTGAGCACGAGCCCCGCCAGCCCTGCCTCCCGCGCCCGCGCCACCGTCGCCGCGAAGTCGCCCTTGCGTTCGGCGTATGGGTCCGGGTCTGCGTGGACGTGGATGTCGAGCGCATCCTGCAGCAGCGCGCGCGCGCGATCCGGCAGGGTCTCCAGCGTCGGCTCGGCTGCGCTTGTCACGCTGGGCTCACTCCGCGGCCAGCGTCGCCTCGAGCTTGTCGAACGCGGCCATGATGGCGGCGAAGCGCTCCTCCACCGCCTCGCGCGTCTCCGGGTGCGTCACGATGTAGAGGTCGTTGTTCTTGACCCCGGCGACGACCCGCTTCGCCATCTCGTCTGGCTCCCGCACGTTCGCCCCGATGATGCGCGGCATTTCCATCCCCGGCGGCAGCTCGAGCGGCGGCCCCATGTCCTCCTCCGACACCGGCCCGCCCGCCGACTCCGGCCGGTTGCGCGCCGACTGGCTGATGCGCGTGTTCACGACGCCCGGGCACAGCGCCGAGGCGCCGACCCCCGTCGGCGCCAGCTCGTCGTGCAGCGTTTCCGTGATGGCGACCACCCCGTACTTGGCGGTCGTGTAGTTGATCACGCCCGGAGCCGCCATCGGCACCAGGCCGGCGATGGACGCCGTGTTCACGATGTGGCCCTCGCCCTGCTCCACCAGCCCCGGCAGGAACGCGATCACCCCGTTCACCACCCCCTGCAGGTCGACATCGAGCACCCAGTCCCACTCGGCCGGGCTCATCTCTGTCGTGGGTCCGCCCGAGATGACGCCCGCGTTGTTGCACACCACGTGGTACGCGCCGAACTCGGCCTTCGCCGCCTCCGCCAGCCCCCGCACCGAGTCGAGATCGGTCACGTCGCAAGCGACCGCGATCGCACGCTGCCCCTTTGCTCGAACCTCCTCCGCCACCGTCTCCCCCGCCCCCTGCTCGATGTCGCCGATCGCGATGTCCATCCCCTCGTCCGCGAACGCGAGGGCCATGCACCGTCCGATGCCGCTGCCGCCACCCGTGATCACCGCGACCTTGCCGTTCAGTTCCTGCATGACTCACTCCGTGGTTGGTCGCGCGCGAGTCTACAGGCCGGACGTGGACGAGGCGGGCAGCAGACCCGCCGGGCTACCCGCCCCCGTGCAACTCCTCCGCCCGGTCGTACGCCGCCATGATGGCGGCGAAGCGCTCCTCCACGGGTCCGCGCGTCTCCGGGTGGGTGACGATGTAGAGCTCGTTGGTCTTGACTGCCTCGACCACCCGCCGTGCCACGACCTCGGGCTCGATGCTCTCCCCGCCGATGATGCGCGGCGGCTCGACGCCCGGCGGCAACTCCGCCGGCGGCGTCCGCGGCGCAACCGCGTCCGCGTCCGGCCGGTTCCGCCCCGACTCGCCGATGCGCGTGTTCACGATCCCCGGGCAGAGGACCGAGGCGCCGACGCCCGAGCCCTCCAGCTCGCCGTGCAGCGTCTCCGTGATGCCCATCACGCCGTACTTCGCCGCCGTGTACGAGATGATGCCCGGCGCCGCCAGCGGGATCAGCCCCGCCATCGACGACGTGTTCACGATGTGCCCGTCTCCCTGCTCCACCAGCCCCGGCAGGAACGCGATGACCCCGTTCACCACCCCATCCAGGTCGACCGCCAGAACCCAGCTCCAGTCCGTGTCCGACATCTCCGCCGTGGGGTTGTTCGCCACCACGCCCGCGTTGTTGCAGACGATGTGCGCGCCCCCCAGCTCCGCCTTCGTCCTCGCTGCCAGCGCCCGCACCGAGGCAAGATCGACCACGTCGCAGGTCACCGCGATGGCCCTTCGCCCCTTCGCCCGCACCTCCTCCGCCACCGCTTCCGCCGGTCCCGGCTCGATGTCGGCGATAGCGATGTCCATGCCTTCGTCCGCGAAGGCGAGAGCCATCGCCCGCCCGATACCGCTGCCGCCGCCCGTCACCACCGCGACCTTACCGTTCAGTTCCTGCATGACATGCTCCTCGTCTGGTCGGGCGCGAGTCTACAGGCAGGGGCAGGGTCGCCCGGTCGCTTTCGTCAGACCTCCAGCCCCAGCCCCCGCAGGAACGCGTCCGAGTTCGGCTCCCGCCCGAGGAAGTCCCGCACGAGCTGGTCGCCGTCCACCGAGCCGCCCCGCTCCAGCACCGTGCGGCGGTACTCCGCCCCCAGCGCCGGGT
>DAOUID010000126.1:0-2307 GCA_034428315.1 Dehalococcoidia bacterium | reverse complement strand
TGCCCGTGATCTCGATGAAGGGCAGCCGCTGCAGGATGGGGCTCTCCTCGGCCATCGTCTCGATGACCCCGGCGAGCAGGGTGTCGTTGCTGAGCTTCGCCGCCTCGTTGAGCGTCAGCGCCATGGATCGCACCTCCAGGTGTTCGTGTTGGCGCCACGATCGCTCCGCCGCCGCCCACCTCCGACCCCGCCCTGTCACCGCCACCTCCCACTTCCCCCGCCGCCCCGCGACCCTCTCCCCATGCCCGACCCGCTCCTCCCTCTGCCCCGCCGTCCCTCCCTGCGCGCCTACCAGGCCCGGGTCCTGCGCGGTCTCCTGGACGCCGTCGCGAGCGGCCCCGCCGCCCCGCTGACGGTGATGATGCCGCGGCAGTCCGGCAAGAACGAGATCGCCGCCGCCCTCGTCGCTTTCCTCCTGCGGACGCACGCCGTCGCGGGCGGGACCGTCGTCGTCTGCGCGCCCACGCTGGACCCGCAGGCGCGCATCAGCGCCGAGCGCATCCGCGCCGCCCTGGCCGCCACCGACGCGCTCGTGCCCCCGGCCGGCCGCAGCCGCTCGCGCGGCGATAGCGTCGCGGTCGGCCGTGCACGGGCGGTGCTGCTCAGCGCCAATCCGCAGGCGAACGTCGCCGGGCACACCGCCTCCATCGCGCTCATCGCCGACGAGGCGCAGGACATCGACGAGGCATGGTTCAACCGCCAGTTCCGGCCCATGGCCGCCAGCACAGGCGCCCCCACGATCCTGTTCGGCACCGCCTGGAACGGGCGCACCCTCCTCGAACGCGCCGCCGAGGCGAACCGCGCCCGCGATGCCGCTGTCCCGCTCGGCCCTCGCCGCCACCACCAGGCCGGCTGGCGTGAGGTTGCCGCCGTGCTGCCCGCCTACGGCGCCTACGTCGAGGCGGAGCGGGAGCGCCTGGGCGCCTCGCATCCCCTCTTCCTGAGCCAGTACGAGCTCGTATCCGGCGAGGTCGCCGGCCGCCTCCTCACGCGGGACCTGCTCGCTGCCATCGAAGGCGGCCACGACCCGCATGTCGGGCCCGAGCCGGGCGAGCGCTACGTCGCCGGGCTCGACTTCGGTGGGGAAGGCGCGGACGCGGATGCCACCGTCCTCACCATCGCTCGCGTCGAAGGGGCCGGGGCCGGCGGCGTGCCTGGCTGCGCCGTGGTCGCGCAACGCGAGTGGCGCGGCGAGCCGTACGCTCGCGTCCTCGACGACATTCGTGCCCTCGATCGCGCCTGGCGGTTCACCAGCGTCTCCGCCGACGCGACCGGGCTGGGCGCCCCGCTCGTCGCGCAGCTCCGTCCGCAGATCGGCGCCCGCCTCGACGAGGTGGTGTTCACCGCAGCCACGAAGAGCGCGCTCGGCTACGCCCTGCTCGCGGCCGCCCGCACGGGACGCCTGGCCCTGCCGCGCGACGACGGGAGCCCGGAGGCCGCCCGCTGTCGCGAGGAGCTGGCGGCCTGCGAAGCGACGCTCGCGCCGGGAAGGCGGCTCGCCTGGGGGAACGACCGCGGACACGACGACTACGTCGTGTCCCTCGCCCTCTGCCTGCGCGCGGCCGAGTCGGCGGGCCCGCCCCGCGTGGCGGTCGGGAGGGCCCGGCATTCGTGATCACAATGGTTGTACGACAGTGGTACTGTATGTAGTATCATCGCGATGGCAAGGCGGGAGCGGCGTATCGAGCGGCTTCGCCGTTCCCAGACAGATGTCTCGCCGGAGCAGTTAAGGACGGCGCTCGAGTCGGTCGGCTTCACGCTGGTCAATGTCACGGGGAGTCACTACCGCTACTCTCATCCGGACCTGGTGCGCGATGTGACCATCCCGTACCGCAGGCCCCTCAAACGGATATACGTGCAAAACGCGCTCAAGGCCATAGATGAGGTAACCAGCGATGACGACAACTGAAGAGACTGCCCCTGGCCGGGCAGAGCCGCACGACCCGATGGATGACCCCGAGATTGCCGCCAGGGTCGCGGAGTACATGGAGCTGCCCTACACGATCAGCATGGTGTACGACACGTCGGGAGGACCACCGGCGTGGGTTGTCTGGGTGGAGGAACTGACCGGGTGTATCAGCCAGGGAGACACGGCCCAAGAAGCCACCGAGATGATCCGTGAGGCCATGGAACTCTGGCTCGGCGGCCACCTCGAAGATGGCTGGGAGGTTCCGCCACCCAGGGATCATTTCCCCGAGCACAGCGGCAAGTTCCAGGTGCGGTTGCCGGTTGGCCTGCACGGGAAGCTGGCTGCCGTCGCCGAGGATGAGGGCGTTTCGCTCAACCAGCTCGTGACCGCCATCCTCG
>DAOUID010000125.1:0-3274 GCA_034428315.1 Dehalococcoidia bacterium | reverse complement strand
TGCGGCAAGCTCTTCGCGCAGGCGGGGGCGCGGGTGGTGCTGGTAGAGCCGCCGGGCGGGGCAGAGACGCGGAGCTACGCCCCCTGGCTCGCCGAGCGCCGGGAGCGCGAGTCGAGCCTTCACTTCTGGCACTACAACACCGACAAGCAGAGCGTTGTGCTCAACCTGGTAGCCGAGGAAGGCCGCGAGGCGTTCCTGGGGCTGCTGGGGGAGGCGAACGTGTTGCTCGACGGGAGCGAGCGGGGCGGGCTGGGGGACCTGGGGCTGACGCGCGAGGTATTGGAAGGGGCGAACGAGCGGCTCGTGCACGTCGCCCTCACGCCATTCGGGCAAGAGGGCCCGATGGCGGCGTGGAAGGGGAGCGACCTCGTTCACCAGGCGCTCGGCGGCCAGATGATGATGAACGGGTACGACGACATGCCCGCGAGCCCTCCGGTGAACGGGCAGGGCAACCAGGCGGGGCACATGGCGGGGAGCTGGGGGTTCATCGCGGCGCTGGCGGCGCTGCAGACGGGCAAAGGAACGTTCATCGACCTGTCCGTGCACGACGCCTGCGCGGGGATGACGGAGAACGCGCTGCCCCAGTACGACTACACCGGCAAGGTCGTCACGCGGCGCACGGGACGCCACGCGAGCGTCGCGCCGACGCCGGCCTGGCAGCACCGCGCCGCGGACGGGCGCTACATCAACGCCCAGCTCGTGAACGTGAGCCCGCGCGCCTGGGAAGGGCTCGTCTCGTGGCTCGACGAGCACGGCATGGCCGAGGACCTGACCGACCCGAAGTACTTCGTGCCCGAGATCTTCCGCGAGGAGGCCGACCACATCTCGGAGGTGATCGGCAGGTTCGTGGCGACGAAGACGGCGGACGAGATCTTCCACGGGGCGCAGGCGCGGGCGCTCATCTTCAGCGCCATCCTCTACCCGGAAGACCTGCTCGACGACCCCCACCTGGCGGCACGGGACTTCTGGATCGAGCTGGACCAGGGCGAACCCGAGGGGATGCTGCGCTACGCGGGCAGCGCCTTCGTGGCCCAGAACTCGGAGGTCCGGCCCCGGCGCCGGGCGCCGCACCTCGACGAGCACGGCGAGGCAGTGCGCCGGGAGGGCGGGAAGGGATGAGCGCGAGCGACGCCCCCGTCACCAAGCCCGTGCCGGTTCCGGACGCGCTCACGGCGCCCTTCTGGGAGGCGGCGAACCGGGGCGTCCTCGCGATCCAGCACTGCGGCGCCTGCGAGCGCTACATTCACCCGCCGGCGGCCGTCTGCCCGCACTGCCAGAACGGGGACCTGGCCTTCCGCGAGATGAGCGGGCGGGCGCGGGTGTACACGCACACGATCGTGCGGGACAACGTGACGCAGGGCTTCGCGCCCGACGAGCCGTACGTGATCGGCATCATCGAGCTGGTCGAGCAGGAGCGCCTCGTGCTGGTCGCGAACGTCGTCGGCGTGAGGCCCGAGGACGTGTCCATCGGCATGCCCCTGCGGGTCACCTTCGAGCGGCTGAACGAGGAGATCGCGCTGCCGCAGTTCACCCCGGACGAGGGGCACTGACCCATGGACGAGTTCTCCGGACGGGCGGCGATCGTGGGGCTGGGCTACTCGAAGCTGGAGCGGCGCTCGCCGCGGCCGCTGGCGCATTTCGCCCGCGAGGCAGCCGAAGCCGCCGTCGCGGACGCCGGCCTCGCGGTGGGCGACATCGACGGGCTGGGCACCATTCCGAACATCGCCGCCTACGGCAACACGGGCGACCTGGAAGGCATCGACATCGTGACCGTCCCGAACATGGCGCGGATGCTGGGGCGGGAGCACGGCATCCGCTGGCACGTGCAGACGCCGGGGCTCTGCCCGGACACGATCATGACGGCGGCGGCGGCGGTCGCTTCGGGAGCGTGCACCTACGCGCTCGTCTGGCGAGCGGTGAACGTCCCCAAGGGCCGCTACAGCGACTTCTCAAGGGCGAAGGCCTACGGCGAAGACCAGTTCCGCGCGCCCTACGGCTTCACGATGCCCGCCGCCTGGCAATCGGTCGCGCTGCGGAAGTACCTGCACGACCACGGCTCGACGCGGGACGACATGGCCGCCTTCGTCGTGCAAAACCGCGAGAACACGCAGCTCAACCCGAAGGCCTACTGGCACGGTACCCCGTTGACGGTCCAGGAGTACCTGGACGCGCCCATGGTGGCCGACCCCTTCTGCCTCTACGACTGCGACATTCCCGTGGACGGCTGCGTGGCGGTGGTGCTGGCGGACGCGGAGCGGGCGCGGGGCCTCCGCAACCCGCCCGCTTACATCACGGGCCACGCGCAGACGACCTGGCCCACGCGGGGCGGCTTCACCGACTCGGAGCACATGTGGGAGGGCGGGGCCGCGATGGGGGAGAAGCTGTGGACCTCGGCCGGGCTGGGGCCCGGCGACATCGACGCGGCCATGCTCTACGACGGCTTCAGCATCTTCCTCTACGTCTGGCTGGAGGCGCTGGGCTTCGTGGGGCGGGGCGAGGCGGCGAGCTACATCGCCTCGGGGGCGACGGCGCTCGACGGCGAGCTTCCCCTCAACACGTCCGGGTGCTCGCTGGGGGAGGGGCGGCTGCACGGCATGGCGCAGATCGCCGAGGCGGTGCTGCAGGTCACGGGGCGGGCGGGGGCGCGGCAGGTCGAGGGAGTCGCCCACACCATCGCGACCGTCGGCGCGGGCACGCTCGCGAGCGGCGGGCTTATCTTCAGCAGGGAGCCACGGGCATGAAGTTCGGGACGGTCATCCACGGGATCCGGGGCGAGGCCCTCATCGCGGCGGCGCAGAAGGCGGAGGAGCTGGGGTTCGAGTCGCTCTGGCGGCCCGACCACCTCATCTTCCCGACCGAGATGCCCTCCACCTACCCCTACGCCGAGGACGGGCAGGCGCCGCTCGACCCACACTGGCCCTTCATGGACGGGCTCACGGTGTTCACCTACATCGCCTCGCACACGACGACGATCCGGTTCGGGACGGCCGTCTTCATCCTGCCCCTGCGCGACCCCGTGTCGACGGCGAAGACGGTGGCCGACCTCGACTACCTGACGCGGGGGCGCGTCCTGTTCGGGGTGGGCGCGGGATGGCTGGAGGAGGAGTTCGACATGGTCGGACTCGACTTCCACACGCGAGGGGCGCGCATGGACGAGTGCATCGCGGTGCTGCGGGCGCTGTGGACGGAACCCGAGCCCGAGTTCCACGGCGAGCACTACGACCTCGGCCCGGCGGCATTCGAGCCGAAGCCCTTCCAGAAGCCGCATCCGCCC
>DAOUID010000124.1:0-7628 GCA_034428315.1 Dehalococcoidia bacterium | reverse complement strand
GGGCGTCCGGCAAGGCTTCCGGTGGTCAGCGCCGTCAAGGCACGGGTAGGCTCCCTCGGCGGGGGAGGGCTCCATGAACACGAGGCGCCGGCCAACCGTGGGGGTGGCGGTCGTGGTCCGCGACGCGGAGGGGCGGGTGCTGCTGGGAAAGCGCGCGGTGGGATGGGGCGCAGGCGAGTGGTGCATCCCCTGCGGCTCGCTGGAGTGGGGCGAAGACGTACGCGCCGCCGCCGAGCGGGAGCTGCTAGAGGAGACGGGAATCAGGGCCATGGCCGGGGAAGTCGTGGCCGTGCACTCGAACTTTCACGACCCCGAGCGGTTGACGGTCGGCATCTGGTTCGCGGGAGAGGACATCGAGGGGGAGCCCGCTCCGGTGGACGGCGAACTGAGCGAAATCGGCTACTTCGACCCCGCCGACCCGCCTCCCCTCGCCTTTCCCACGGATGCGCTCGTGCTCGCCCAGCTCGCGGGAGAGGGACCGGGCTAGCGGACGGGACCGAAGCGGGCGGGGGGCCAGTAGCGCCAGACGACACGGCCGGTGATGTCCGCGGGCTGAACCGTCCCGAAGTCGCGGCTGTCGGTACTCCGGTCGGGATTGTCGCCAAGGAGCACCACGCCGTCGGCTCCGTCCGGGCCGGCAACGCGCTTGGCAATCACGCGCGAGGGCTCACGCGGGTCGCAGGCGAGGACGACATCGCCCGGCGCCGGGGAGCGGCGAGCGTAGGAGCGATTGTCGACGATGACGTAATCGCCGGGGGCGAGGGTCGGGGCCATGCTCTCGCCGGCGATGGCGAAGCGGGACAGGCGCCAGCGGGCGAGCGCGACGAGCGCCGCGCCCGCGGCGGCAAGAGCGAAGGCGTTCCGGACCCGCGGCGTAGGAACCTAGCCGGCGGTGTAGAAGGGAACGTCGTCGCGGCTCTTGGAGGCCCAGAAGATGCTGTGAATCTCGCCGATGGTGTCGACCAGGGCCTGGGCAGCTTCGACGTTCACCTCGACCTTGTTCTGGGAGCAGAGCTTGGCCGCGTTCCAGAACGTGTCATGGAGGCCGGGGTTGGCCTCGAGGTGGGGCGGCTTGAAGTAGTCGGTCCAGAGGATGAGGAGCTCCTGCTTGGCCAGCTGGGCCTGCTCCTCCTTGATGGCGATGAAGCGGCTGCGGGTGTTCTCGCTGGCAAGGTCGCTGCCGTCGCCGAGGTCGACGAGCTTCTTCGCCATGGAGAGGACTGCTTCGGCGGCGATGCGCGCGGAAGCGGGGTCGTAGACGCCGCAGGGGCCGTCGCAGTGCGCGGAGGCGGTGCGGGAGGGGCGGAGGATGCGATCGAGCAGGCTCATGGGAGCTCCTTGTTGAGCAGGTGTTTCGGCGGGGGAGTATAGCGGGGCAGCGGGTTCCACGCGCTCAGGAGAGCTGGTCGCTGAGCTCAGCGAGGCGGGAAGCTTCGGCATCGCTGATGGCGAAGTCGATTGCGCCGGCATTCTCGCGCGCCTGGCGGGCGTGGCGAGCGCCCGGAATGGGGAGCACGTTCTCCTGGCGTGCGAGCCAGTTGATGGCGACCTGCGCGGACGAGCGCCCGTGCGTCTGGCCGATCTCGTCGAGGGCCTGGAGGAGCGGCTCGACGCGCTCCGGATTGCGGAAGGAGCCGCTGAAGCGGCGGAACCCACGCGCCTGCCGGCCGCCCGCGCGGTACTTCCCGGTGAGCACGCCGCTGGCGAGGGGGAAATAGGCGATGAGGGTGACGTCGAGGTCGCGGCAGGCATCGAGGAGGCCGCTCCGCTCGGGTCCACGGTTGAGGAGGCTGAAGTTGACCTGGTTCGAGACGAGGGGCACGCCTCGCCGGGCGAGGGCGGCATGGGCCGTGCGCATCTGGGCGGCGTTGTAGTTGCTGACGCCGGCGTAGCGGATGCGCCCCTGCTCGACGGCCTCGGCGAGGCGGTTCATGAGGCCGGGGATGCGGAGGAGCGTGAAGGGGAAGTGGATCTGATAGAGGTCGACGGTCTCGCACTGCAGGCGTCCCAGGCTGGCGTCGAGGGCGCGGTGGAGGGAGCCGCTGGTGACGCGCCAGGGCAGGGGCGCGAACTTGGTGGCCACGAAGGCGGAGGCGTCACTCCCCGCGAGGGCGCGGCCAAGGGCGCGCTCGGAAGCGCCCGAGTTGTAGATCTCGGCGGTGTCGAAGAGGTTGATCCCGGCGGCGAGGGTGGATTCGACGGCGGCGGCGGGGTTAGTGGAGTCGGGGCCCGTGCCCGCTTCGTCCTTCCAGGTGTTGGTTCCCACGCCAAGGGGACGGACGAGCAGGTCGGTGGGTCCGAGGGGCATATCAGGCAGGGACATGGCGGGAGTGTAGGGGGCGGGGGCCAGCATTCCCAGCGAGCCGGGCTTCAGGTTGCGGGCGGTGGGAGTCAAACCTAAGATCGACTCCGCGCGGGCAACCTGCGGCGGAGAGGCGATGTCCTACAGCATCATCGAGACGTGTATCGGCTGTACCGCCTGCACCAAGCGCTGCCCCACGAACGCGATCACGGGAGATCGCAACGAGCTCCACGTGATCGACCCCACGCTCTGCATCGACTGCGGCGCCTGCGGCGTGGTCTGCCCGCCGGAGGCGATCCTCGACGACCTGGGCGACGTGACGAAGTCGATCAAGAAGAACGAGTGGCCCAAGGCCGTCGTGATCGAGGAGAAGTGCATCGGCTCGGGTTGCGAGCTGTGCATCAACATCTGCCCCTTCGATGCGCTGAGCCTGCAGCACACCGACCGCGTGGACGACTTCTTCGGGGTGAGCACGGTCGACGAGAAGAAGTGCACCGGCTGCCGGCTGTGCGAGGACGTGTGCGGCTGGGACGCGGTCCACATCTTCCCGCTGAAGGACGAGATCCTGAAGCCGCTGGAAGAGCTGACGGACCAGGAAATCGCCCTGATGAAGCAGGCGAAGACGGCGCAGGACGCGGTCGGCGTTTCGTAGCGGCCGGGCCCGGCGCGGGCTCAGGCGTAGTGTTCGATCTTTCCCGCCAGATCAATATCGAGTTGCGTCACGCCACCGGCGTCGTGGGTGCTGAGGCGGATATCGACCGTGCTGTAGACGATGGCCAGCTCGGGGTGATGGTTCATCACCTCGGCGGCCATGGCGACGCGGTTGACGAAGCCCATGGCGGTGATGTGGTCATCGAGCTTGAACGTCTTGCGGATGCCATCGTCGCCATCGGCGGACCATCCGGGGAGGCCGGCGAGAGCATCGGCTACCTGGTCGGAGCTGAGTCGGTCGGGCATCGTGGTCCTCCTGGGGCTTTGACGGGTGTCCCTGCGCGTAGGCGTCGGGCAGGCAAGGATAGTACGGATGGCGACATCGAGGGACAGACGGCGGTACAGCCGGCGGTGGTTCCTGGGAGCGCTGGGCGCATCGGCCGGGGCCGCGGGGCTGGCGGCACTGGGGTGCGACGACGAAGAGCCGCTCCCACCCGACGACCCGACGCCGGAACCGACGGAGGAGCCGGTCTACCCGACCTACCCGAGCACGCCGGCGCCGGACCCCACGCCCGGGGAGCAGACGAGCCGGCACGGGGGAACCCTGCGACACGCCACCGTGTTCTCGAGCGACGAGGTGTTCGACCCGCACCGGACGGCCTCGGCCGCCCTGCTGGGGCAGCAGGCGCTCATCTACAGCCGGCTGCTGACGTACGAGAGCCAGGTCGAGGGGACGCTGGCTCCCGACCTCGCCCTGGGGATGCCGGAGCAGCCGGATGAGCTCACCTACATCTTCGAGCTGAACCCCGAGGCCAGGTGGCACGAGGTTGCGCCGATGGACGGACGCAGGGTGACCGCGGGGGACGTGCTGGCGAGCGTGGAGCGGCAGCGGACGGGGAGGGCCCAGGACTTCCCGCGGAGAGGGCGCTGGAGTCCCGTCTCGAGCATGGAGGCGCCGGACGACCGGACGGTGATCGCGCGGTCCGGGGAACCGTTCGCGGGGACGCTGGCGCGCTTTGCCTCGCCGGAGGGCCTTGTCATCCCAGTCGAGATGGCAGATTCCCTCAGCGCCACGTTGCAGGTGGGGAGCGGCCCCTTCCGCTGGATCGAGTGGTCGGAGGGCTCGTACGCGAGCGTTGCCCGCAACGAGGCCTGGCACGGCCCCGAGGACGGCCCCTTTCTCGACGGCATCTCCACCGTCCCGCCTCGCTCGATCGAGGAGCTGGAGGCGGACTTCCGGACGCGGGAGCTGGACGCGGTCGAGGCCGGCTTCCTGCAGGCGGAGGAGCTGAAGCGGCGGCTTCCCGACCTGCGCGAAGCGCGCTCGGCGGTGGCGCGGTTCTACGGGATGCGGTTCCTCTCCTCGTTCCCCCCCTACGACGACCCGCGCCTGCGACGGGCGCTCACGGTGGCCATCGACCGGCGGGAGATGCTGGCGCGGTTCTTCAACGGGAGCGGCACGCTCAACCCGTGGATCAGCGCGGCGGTGGAGCGGTGGTCGCTCCCGCAGACGGAGTTGCAGCGTCAGCCGGGCTACCTTCCGGGAAGCGGCGGACGCGAGCAGGACAAGCAAGACGCGCGCACCTCTCTCGCCGCCTACCGGGCGGAGCAGGAGCTGGAGGAGCCGCTGGAGCTGCTGGTGACCTTCAACCTGGAGGAGACGCTCGGCATGGCCGGCCTCATCGCCGCGCAGCTGCGCGACACGCTTCAGCTGGAGGTCCAGGTGACACCCGTCGGTATCCGCGAGCTGGCGCAGCGGCTGAGCGAGGGGGAAGCGCCCTGGGCGGTGGGCATCGACAACGGCTGGATCGAGCTAGACGACTGGCTCTACCCCTACTTCCACAGCAGCGGAAGCGGGAACACGTTCGTCCTGCGAGACGAGGACCTGGACGCGAAGATCGAGGAGCAGCGAGCGGAGATGTCCGCCGAGCGACGGCAGCAGATCGGCTACGAGGTCCAGCGCCGGCTTCTGGAGCTGAACGTGGGCGCGAACTTCGTGAGCGAGGACGTGGTGACGCTCTTCCTGCCCTACGTCCAGCTCTTCCCCGTCGATGCCGGGGAGGCCTACCAGGACCGCTTCGCGCGGACGTGGATCGACCGCACGCACGCGACCTACGTGTAGGGAGGTCCGCGGCGCCTGCTTCAGGCGTTGTAGTTGGGCTCGCGCTTCTCGCGGAAGGCGGCGACGGCCTCCTTGAACTCGGGGCCCTGGATGAGATCGCGCTGGAGGGGCCACTCGAACTCGAGCTGCTGCTCGAGCGTGGCCCACTCCGAGTGCTGGAGCATGCGCCGCGTGTAGGCGAGCGCCGTCGGCGGCTGGTTCGCGACCTGGGAAGCGAACTCGAGGGACTCGTCGACGAGCTGGTCGTGGGGAACGATGCGGGAGACGATGCCGAGCTGGAGGGCTTCCTCGGCCTCGACGATGCGGCCGGTGTAGAAAAGCTCGGCGGCCCGCTCGGAGCCGACCATGCGCGGAAGGAAGTAGGAGAGGCCGAAGTCCGAGGCGAGGGCGCGCTTGATGAAGATCGTGCCGAAACGGGCGCGGTCGCTGGCAATGCGGATGTCGAAGGCGCTGCAGAGGCCGAAGCCCCCGCCCACGGCTACGCCGTTGACGGCGGCGATCATGGGCTTGCCGCTCTTGTAGATGGCGAGGATGGAGCGGCCCGGGCCCATCGTGTCGAGCTGCTGGGAGCGGCGCTGGGGAACGTCGCCGCTTTCCTGGCGCTGCCCGGCGGCCTCCAGGTCGGCGCCCGCGCACCAGGCGCGGCCTTCGCCGGTCACGACGATGGCGCCGATGGAGTCGTCCTTCGTACCCTCCTCGAGGGCGGCCGTGAACTCGGGCATGAGCGTGCCGCCCATGGAGTTCATGCGCTCGGGTCGGTTGAAGCGCAGCAACATCACGCGGTCGTGGCGCTCGACGATGCAGTCCGGCATGGGGAGCCTCCGCAGGGCATCGATGATACCCGCGCGCCGGTTACCCGCTCCGGAGGGCGCGTGCGGTAGGGTTCGGGCGGGGAGGGGCGATGCGCGCAGTCGTCTGCAGGCAGCTTGGGGGGCCGGAGCACGTGAGCCTCGGGGAGCTGCCCGTTCCGGAGGTGGGGCCGGGCGAGGTGGGGATCGCCGTGGAGGCGGCGGGGGTGTCGTTCGCCGACGTCATGTTCGTGCAGGGGAAGCACCAGACCGAACACGCGCCGCCTTTCGCGCCGGGCATGGAGGTGGCGGGGCGGGTGGTCGAAGTGGGGCCCGAGTTGGAGGGATTCCGGGAGGGGGATGCGGTCGCGGCGCTGCTCTACGACGGAGGCCACGCGGAACGGGCGACGGCGCTGGCGACGGAGTGCTTCCCCGTCCCAGAGGGCCTCGCACCGGAGCTTGTGGCGGGGGCGCTTTCGGTGTATCTGACGGCGCACATCTGCCTGACGTGGGAAGCGGCACTGGAGCGCGGGGAGCGGGTGCTCGTGCTGGGAGCGGGGAGCGGCGTAGGGCTGGCGGCGGTCGCGGTAGGGGCGGCGCTGGGGGGAGAGGTGGTGGCGGCGGCGAGCAGCGCGGAGAAGCTCGCCACGGCGGAGGCGGCGGGGGCGAGGCGCCTCGTGAACTACCGCACTGAGGACCTGCGGGAAGCGACGCTCGCGGCGACGGGCGGGAGGGGCGTGGACGTGGTGGTGGACCCGGTGGGGGCGCAGGGGGAGGAGGCGTTCCGGACGCTGGACTGGGGAGGGCGGTATGTGGTGGCGGGCTTCGCGGGCGGGGCGGTGCCGCAGTTCAAGGGCAACCACCTGCTTATCAAGAACCGGAGGGCGGTGGGGATGGTGCTGATGCACTACCGGGAGCGGCGCATCGCGCGCATGCAGCAGTCGGCGGCGGAGGTGTTCGCGATGTTCGCGGACGGGCGGCTGGCGCCGCCGCTCATCGAGGCGGGGGGTCTCGAGGACGGGCCCGGCTTCCTGCAGCGGGTGCTCGATCGGGACGTGGTGGGGAAGCTGGTCCTGCGGGTGTAGGGGTGCGGCGAGGGGGCGGGCGCGCTACGCTGCCGCCGCCGGCAACGGGCCGGGCGGAGAGAGCGCATGAAGTTCGGCATCACGATGTTCCCCACCGACTACGCGATCGGGCCGGGTGAGCTGGCCCGCGAGGTGGAGGCGCACGGCTTCGAGTCGCTTTTCTTCCCGGAGCACACGCACATCCCGGCGAGCCGGAAGTCGCCCTGGCCGGGCGGCCCCGACCTGCCGAAGGAGTACTCGCACACGCTCGACCTGTTCGTGGCGCTGACGGCGGCGGCGGCGGCCACGGAGCGGCTGCTGGTGGGGAGCGGCATCTGCCTCGTGATCGAGCGCGATCCAATCACGCTGGCGAAGGAAGTCGCGAGCCTGGACTACGTCTCCGGCGGACGGGCGCTGCTGGGCATCGGGGCGGGGTGGAACCTCGAGGAGATGGAGAACCACGGGACGGACCCGGCACGCCGCTGGCGGCGGATGCGCGAGACGATCGAGGCGATGAAGGCGATCTGGGCGAGCGACGAGGGCGAGTACCACGGCGAGCTGATCGACTTCGACCCGATCTGGCAGTGGCCGAAGCCGGTGCAGGATCCGCATCCGCCGGTGATCATCGGGGGTGACGGGCCGACCACGCTGAAGCGCGTGGCCCGCTACGGCGACGGCTGGATGCCGATCGACGGGCGCAA
>DAOUID010000123.1:0-14985 GCA_034428315.1 Dehalococcoidia bacterium | reverse complement strand
AGTACGCACGATCGAGGCGGTGGGGGCGGACATTCTCGTGATGCGCCACCCGAACTCGGGGGCGGCGGCGCTGGCGGCGCGGCACACGGACGCGAGCGTCGTGAACGGCGGCGACGGGTCGCACGCGCACCCGACGCAGGCGCTGCTCGACCTGTACACGATGCGCCGGCATGTGGGCGACCTCGAGGGACGCAAGGTCGTCATCGTAGGCGACATCCTGCACAGCCGCGTGGCGCGCTCGAACCTGTGGGCGCTGCGGGCGGCGGGGGCGCAGGTAACGCTCTGCGGACCGGCGACGCTGCTGCCACAGTCGCTGCGCACGCTGCCGGGGTACGAGGGGCCGGGCGGCTGCGAGGTCACGACCGACCTCGAGGGGGCGCTGACGGGCGCGGACGTGGTGATGGCCCTCCGCATCCAGCGGGAACGGCAGGACCAGGGGCTGCTGCCCTCCCTGCGCGAATACATCCGGCAGTACCAGATCACGGAGGAGCGGCTGGAGCGAGCGAACGCAGGAGCGCTGGTGATGCACCCCGGCCCGATGAACGAGGGCGTCGAGATCGCGCCCGAGGTCGCGCACGGGCTGCGCTCGGTGGTCGAGGAGCAGGTCACGAACGGGGTGGCGGTTCGGATGGCCATCCTCTACCTGATGGCGACGGGGAGGCGGCGGTGAGCACGCTCCTGATTCGCGGTGGACGGCTGATCGACCCGGCCTCGGGCCGGGACGAGCAGGGCGACGTCCTCATCGAGAACGGCCGCATCCGCGCGGTCGGCGGGAGCCTCGTGGCAGACGGGGCGGAGGTGGTGGACGCATCGGGGTGCATCGTTGCGCCGGGCTTCATCGACCTGCACGCGCACCTGCGCGAGCCGGGCTTCGAGCAGAAAGGCACGATCGCGACGGAGACGGAGGCGGCGCTGCGGGGCGGCTTCACCACGGTCTGCGCGATGCCGAACACGGAGCCCGCCCCCGACAGCGCGCCGGCGGTCGAGGGGCTCCTGCAGATCGTCGCGGAGGATGCGCGCGTGCGCGTCCTGCCAGTCGGGTCGACGACCGTGGGGAGGGCCGGGAAGCAGCTGGCCGCGCTGAGCGAGCTGGCGGAGGCGGGGTGCGTCGCGCTCAGCGACGATGGGAGCCCGGTGGAGGGCGGCAACCTGATGCGGAACGCGCTCACCCTGGCGGGGGCGCTAGGGCTGGTGGTGGCCGAGCACTGCGACGAGCCATCGCTGAGCGGGAAGGGCTCGATGCACGAGGGGGCAGTGAGCGAGCGGCTCGGACTGGCGGGGCAACCGACAGCCGCGGAGACGGTCGCGATAGCCCGAAACATCGAACTCTGCGAGCTTACCGGCGGACGCTTCCACATCATGCACGTGACGACAGCGAGAGGCGTGGAACAGGTGGCGCACGCGAAGGAGCGTGGCCTGCCGGTGACCTGCGAGGTGACCCCGAGCCACCTCTTCCTCACGGACGAGGCGGTGGCGGGGAGCGATCTGACTCCCGCCTACGACACCTCGGCGAAGGTGAACCCACCGCTGCGCACGGAAGCGGACCGGCTGGCCCTGCTGGCGGGCGTCAATTCGGGCGTCATCGACGCGATCGCCACGGACCACGCCCCGCACGCGCCCGAGGAGAAGCTCCGCGAGTTCGACCACGCGCCGTTCGGCATCAGCTGCGCCGAGACCGCCCTCGCGACCGTCACGACGCTGGTCTCGCGGGGCGAGCTCGAGCTGGGGCCGGCGCTGCGGGCGCTGACGCAGGGACCGGCGGAGACGTTCGCGCTGGACGGCCACATACCCGGCATCGGGACGCTGGCGGCCGGCGCGCCCGCGGACGTGACCGTGTTCGACCCGGTGGAGCGCTGGACGGTGGACCCGTCGCGCTTCGCCTCGAAGGGGAAGAACACGCCGCTGGCCGGTCTCGAATTGCAGGGCCAGGTGCGGGCTGTCGTGGTCGAGGGCGAGCTGCGGCACGTGGCGGAGGTGGCGCATGTCTAGCGCGAGGCTGGTGCTCGCCGACGGGAGCGTGTTCGAGGGGCGCGCGGTGGGCGCGTCCGGATCGGTGGACGGGGAGGTGGTGTTCAACACCTCGATGACGGGCTACCAGGAGATGCTGACGGACCCCTCGTACGCGGGTCAGCTCCTCACGCTGACCTACCCGATGATCGGCAACTACGGGGTCGATGCGGCGGTTGAGGAGTCGGGGCAGATCCAGCCGCGCGGGCTGGTCGTGCGCGAGGTCGCTCCCGTCTCGAGCCACCCTCGCTCGACGAGCGACCTCGCGACCTTCCTCGCGGAGCGGGGCGTGGTCGCTATCGACGGCGTGGACACGCGCGCGATCACGAGGCGAATCCGACGTCACGGGGTGATGCTGGGCACGATCACGACGGAGCCGGCGGGCGAGGCGCTGGAGCGCGTGCGCGCGTTGCCCGGCTACGACAGCATCGACTGGGCGTCGCAGGTCTCGACCGGCGAGCAGTACGGCTGGGAGCCGTTCGCCGAGAAGCACCGCCTCCGCCCCTCCTTGGAGCCGAAGGCGAACAAGGCCGTGGTGAAGCCCCGGGACGCCGCCGCCCAGAGACGAGTGGTGCTCATCGACGGCGGCGTGAAGCGCAACATCATGCGCTCGCTCGTCGCCCGAAACTGCGAGGTCACGGTGCTGCCCATCGACGCGAACGCGGAGGAGGTGCTCGCGCTCAGGCCCGATGGAATCCTGTGGTCCCCGGGCCCGGGCGACCCGCAGGTGCAGAACTCCCAGGTCGAGGAGACGCGCAAGCTGATCGGGGCGGTTCCCCTGTTCGGCATCTGCCTCGGCCATCAGGTGATCGCGCGGGCGCTGGGGGCGGGCACCTTCAAGCTGCCGTTCGGGCACCGAGGCGGGAACCACCCCGTTCGCGACGAGCGGACAGGCACGGTGACGATCACGGCGCAGAACCACGGATACGCCGTCGACCCGGACGGGCTGGCGGACTCGGCGGAGGTAAGCCACGTGAACCTGAACGACGGCACGGTCGAAGGGCTCACCATGCGGAGCGAGCCGGTGATGACCATCCAGTACCACTCGGAGGCGAGCCCCGGACCGCTGGACAGCATGGGGATGTTCGACCGTTTTGTGGAGTTGATGGACGCCGAGGGAGGCAGGCGATGACGCGCACGACCGCCATGCGGCCGGCCACCACCGACGATGCCGGCGCGGTCGCCTCGATCGCGCACGCCCTGCGGGACGAGCCGAACACGAGCCTTCCCGCCGATCTCGACACCGACATGGCCCGCGCCTGGCTCGCGCGCATCGACGAGCACGGGGCGGCGGCGATCGCGCTCGACGGGTCCATCCCGGTCGCCTTCGGCATGGTCGAATCGAGCGCGGAGGAGCCGGAGACGGCCGAACTCGGCGTCTGGGTGCTGCCCGACCACCGGCGGCGGGGCATCGCCACGGACCTCGCGGAGGCGTTGCTGGAGCTCGCCCGGGAGCGGGGGCTGCGGCGCATCCGCGGACGGCTTCCCGAGGGCAACGAGCCCGCGCTCAGCTTCCTCTCCGCCATCGGGGGAATGGTTCCCCTGCGCAACCCCGACATGACCTTCGAGCTGCCCCTCTAGATGACGGCGATGACGAGTCCGCGACGCCCCCTGCCACCACGGGACCGTGGCGGCGCCATCCGCCGCGAGCCGGCGCGTGAGGCCGCGACCTGGACCGACGTGCTCACCGCCCTCGCCGGGACGGCGCTGGCGATGGCCGTGCTGGTCCTGGTGGCCGCCTTTGCCGGAGAGAACGTCGCGGGCGACGAGGCAGGACGGTTCTGGGCGCTGTTGTTCGCCGGCGGGCTGGGTCTTTCGGGACTGTTCCTGCTGCTGCTTGGGCTGATCCTGCTCGGCGAAGGGGCAGCGGAGCGGGGCCGCTACCTGGTGCCGGTCGCGACCGGCGTGGCGACGGGAATCATCGTCGGGGCGCTGGTCCTGGATGGCGCCGGCCGCGGCGCTGTGCTCGCGCCGTTGCTGCTGCTCCTGCTCGCGACACCGCCGGTGCGGCGGGGATTCACGTGGCTCCTGAGGCGATCGCGTGGAGGGCAACGGCGATGACAAAGCCTGAGAGCGTTCTCATCATCGGGTCCGGCGCGATCGTCATCGGGCAGGCGGCGGAGTTCGACTACGCCGGCACGCAAGCGTGCAAGGCGGTGCGCGAGGAGGGCGTGCGCAGCATCCTCGTGAACTCGAACCCGGCCACGATCATGACCGACCTCGACGTGGCCGACGCCGTCTACATCGAGCCGCTCACGGTTCCCACGATCGAGCGCATCATCGCGCGGGAGCGGCCCGAGGGCCTGCTCCCCACGCTCGGTGGCCAGACGGGTCTCAATCTCGCTGTCGACCTCGCGAACGCGGGCATCCTCGAGAAATACAACGTGAAGCTGCTGGGCACACCGCTCGAGTCGATCCGGCGGGCCGAGGACCGGGAGCTCTTCAACGACCTGCTGGCCAAGATCGGCGAACCGGTCCTCGACAGCGAGCCCTGCGAGACGCTGGAGGCCTGCGAGGCGGCGGCGGAGCGGATCGGGCTTCCGGTCGTCATCCGGCCCGCGTACACGCTGGGCGGCACGGGAGGCGGTATCGCCTTCACACCCGAGGAGCTACGCACGATCGCGACGAGCGGCCTCTCCGCGAGTCCGATCACGCAGGTGCTCATCGAGCGCTACCTCGGTGGCTGGAAAGAGGTCGAGTACGAGGTGATGCGGGACGGCGCGGGCAACTGCGTGACGATCTGCAACATGGAGAACCTCGACCCGATGGGCGTGCACACGGGCGACTCCATCGTGGTGGCGCCGTCGCAGACGCTGACGGACAAGGACTACCAGATGCTGCGCTCGGCGGCGCTGCGCATCATCGACGAGCTGGGCATCGAGGGCGGGTGCAACATCCAGTTCTCCATGGCGCCGCGCAAGGACGTGCGCGACTGGGAGGGTGACCCGAGCGAGCCGCTTCCCTACTACGTGATCGAGGTAAACCCGCGCGTCTCGCGTTCCTCCGCGCTGGCCTCGAAGGCGACGGGCTACCCGATCGCGCGGGTGGCCGCGAAGATCGCCTGCGGGAAGACGCTCGACGAGATCCCGAACGCGGTCACACAGCGCACGACGGCGGCATTCGAGCCCGCGCTGGACTACTGCGTGGTCAAGATTCCGCGCTGGCCGTTCGACAAGTTCGCCCTCGGGGACCGGGGGCTCGGGACGCAGATGAAGGCCACCGGTGAGGTGATGGCCATCGACCGCACCTTCGAGGGGGCGCTGAACAAGGCGGTGCGCTCGCTCGAGTTCGGGCGACGCACCCTGCTCTGGGAGGACCCTGCCTGGCGGGACGCGAAGGCGATCGACCTGCGCGCCACCGACACGCGCCTGTGGGCGCTCATGGCGGTGTTGCGGCGGGACGTGCCCGTCGAGGAGATCGCGACGGAGACGGGCGTCGACCCGTGGTTCCTCGAGCGCCTTCAGCGCATCGTGACGGTGGAGCGGCGGCTCCTCTCGGAGCCGCTCGACGCGGAGCTGCTGCTGGAAGCGAAGCGCATGGGCTTCAGCGACGAGATGGTGGGGCAGCTCGCCGACCGGCTCGCGGAGCACGTGCGGGAGATGCGCCTGCAGCTGGGAATGCGTCCCGTCTACAAGATGGTCGACACCTGCGCGGCGGAGTTCGACGCGTTCACGCCCTACTTCTATTCGACCTACGAGCAGGAGAACGAGGCGACGCCCGAGCCGGGCGTCTCGACGGTGGTGCTGGGGAGCGGGCCGATCCGGATCGGGCAGGGGATCGAGTTCGACTACGCGAGCGTGCACGCGGCCTGGGCGCTCCAGGACGCGGGGCGGCGGGCGATCCTCGTGAACTCGAACCCGGAGACCGTCTCCACGGACTTCGACACGAGCGACAGGCTCTACTTCGAGCCGCTGGACGAGGAGGCGGTGCGCAACATCCTCGAGAACGAGGCGGGGGAGACGGGCGAGACGCCCACGAGCATCGTGCAGTTCGGAGGCCAGACGGCGGTGAACCTGGCGGAGCCGCTGTGGCGGGCGGGGCAGGGCATCATCGGGTCCAGCGCCGAGGCGATCGATACGGCCGAGGACCGGGAGCTGTTCGAACGCTTCCTGCAGAACCTCGGCATCCCCCAGCCCCCCGGGGCGGCCGTGCGCACGCTGGAGGAGGGGCTGAAGACGGCGCAGACGATCGGGTACCCGGTGCTGGTGAGGCCCTCCTACGTGCTCGGGGGGCGGGCGATGGAAATCGTGCAGAACCCGCGCGAGATGGTCGGCTTCCTCGCACAGGCGGCGGAGGCGGCGGAGGGCCGGCCCATCCTCATCGACAAGTACCTGGAGGGGCGGGAGGTGGAGGTCGATGCGATCTGTGACGGCGAACACGTGCTCATCCCCGGGATCATGGAACACATCGAGCGCACGGGGGTGCACTCGGGCGACTCGATGGCGGTCTACCCGCCGGTTCACCTCGACGACGAGGAGCGGGCGACGATCTGCCGCCACACGGAGCAGATCGTGCTCGGCATGGGCGCGATCGGGCTCACGAACATCCAGTACGTGGTGCTCCCCCGGGACACCTCGGGCCAGCCGCAGGTGTACGTGATCGAGGTGAATCCGCGTGCAAGCCGCACAGTGCCGTTCATCTCGAAGGTGACGGGCGTGCCGATGGTTCAGCTGGCGGTACGGGCCATGTGCGGCGAGACGCTCGAAAGCCAGGGGTACGAGGGCGGCCTCTGGCCGGAACGGAACCTGGTGGCGGTGAAGGCGCCCGTCTTTTCGATGTCGAAGCTGGCCGAGGTAGACACCTACCTGGGGCCGGAGATGAAGAGCACGGGCGAGGTGATGGGCATCGACAGCGCCTACGAACCCGCGCTGGCGAAGGCGCTCGTGGCCTCGGACCTGGCGGTGGAGGCGGGCACGCCCGTCCTCCTCTCGCTGAGCGACCGCACGAAGGCGGAGGCGCTGCCCCTCGTTCACGCCCTGCACGACGCGGGCTGCGAGCTCTTCGCGACGGAGGGCACGGGGGCGATGCTGGACGGGCTCGGCATTCCCTCGACGGTCGTGACGAAGGTGCTGAGCGGCGCCCATCCGAACGTGGTGGACGTGATCGAGGACGGTACCGTGCGCTGCGTACTCAACACCTCCGAAAACCGCATGACGGGCTCGCTGCGGGACGGCTTCCACATCCGGCGGGCGGCGGCGGAGAAGCGCATCCCCTGCTTCACGTCCATCGACACGGCACGGGCGGCCATCGAGACGATGCGCGGCACCGTGACGCCGGATGTGGCGCGGCTGGACGAGTACGTGGCGCGATGATCCGCGAGCTGGCGACGGTCCTCTCGAACGAACAGTGCTACGAGGGGGGCTACGTCGCCTGGTTCGATGCGCCGGCGCTGGCGGCGGCGGGGCACACGCCCGGGCAGTTCGTGATGGTGCGCTGCTCGGACGAGGGCGGGGATCCGGAGTTCTCGCGGGCGTTCAGCTACCACCGCGCGGAGGAGGGGCGGATCGCGCTGCTCTACGCGGTCGCCGGGCGGGGAACGGCCTGGCTCGCGGGCCGGCGGCGGGGCGACACGGTCTCGCTCTACGGCCCGCTGGGGAACGGTTTCCGGCTGCCGGACGGGTCCGGCAACCTGCTGCTGGTGGCGGGCGGGGTCGGCGTCGCGCCGATGATCGACCTGGCGGAGGTGGCGCTGGCGGAGGGGCACCAGGTGACCGCCATGATGGGGGCGCGCACCGCCTCACAGCTGCTGCCCGCCTCGTACTGGCCGAGCGAGGTCGAGTACGTGGTGGTCACGGAGGACGGCTCGCAGGGGCTGAAGGGACGGGTGACCGAGCACCTCGACGAGTACGTCGCCTGGTCAAGCAAGCTGTACGCGTGCGGCCCCAACCCGATGTTCGCCTCGATGGCGGAGGCCCTGCGCGACAACGGCAGGCGCCAGACCCCGGAGATCCTGGTGGAGGAGAACATGCCCTGCGGGTGGGGGCTCTGCTACGGGTGCGCGGTCTTCACGCATCACGGGGTGCGGCTCTGCTGCAAGGACGGACCGCGGTTCAACCTGTTCGACGTGTTCTAGGCGAGTGACTATTGTTTTCCTAACATGTTTGTGCTAGAAACGGATGCACGGGATCGGCATGACATCAGCAGAACAGTCAGGGGAACCCCTCAGGGACTTCAGCAGCCCCGCGACCTGGGGCGACGTGGAGCACGTGCGGACATCGCTGGGCGAGCAGATTGCTGACGTGAAAGCGCAAGTAGTGGAGGTGGAGGCGAAGGTGGATGTTCGAGTGGCGGAAGTGCAAACCCAGATAGCCGAGGTGGAACTGCGCCTCACCCGGATGTTCCTGGGGGCAGTAGCGGCAGGAGTTGCCGTACTCGGCATCCTCATGGGCATTCTGCAGGCCGTTGACTGAAACTGCCCCCGAGAGGGGTTGCGAACGGGTGTTCTAGTCCCTTACGATTGCGCCAACACGAACCGGGGAGCCCCACCATGTCCCAAACGGCGAAGCAGGAAGCGGATCGGAAGCGCGCGCTGGACCTGGCGCTGAGCCAGATCGAGAAGCAGTACGGCAGCGGGGCCATCATGAAGATGGGCGAAGCGACCGCCAACATGACGGTCGGCGCCATCTCCACGGGGTCGCTCTCGCTCGACATCGCGCTCGGCATCGGGGGCATTCCCCGGGGCCGGGTGACGGAGATCTACGGGCCGGAGTCGGCAGGCAAGAGCACGCTCGCCCAGCACGTCATCGCGCAGGCGCAGCAGGGCGGCGGGGCGGTCGCGTACATCGACGTGGAGCACGCGCTCGACCCCTCCTACGCCCAGGACCTCGGCATCAACACGGAGGACCTGCTCATCAGCCAGCCGGACACGGGCGAGCAGGCGCTGGAGATCTGCGAGGCGCTCGTGCGGTCGAACGCGATCGATTGCATCGTCGTCGACTCGGTGGCCGCACTAGTGCCACGCGCCGAGATCGAGGGGGAGATGGGAGACGCACACGTGGGCCTGCAGGCGCGGCTGATGTCCCAGGCGCTGCGCAAGCTGACGGCGACAATCGCCCGCACGAGCACGGCGGTCATCTTCATCAACCAGCTGCGGGAGAAGGTCGGCGTGGTGTTCGGCAACCCGGAGGTGACGCCGGGCGGGCGGGCGCTCAAGTTCTACTCGTCCGTGCGAATCGAGCTGCGGGGCATCGAGAGCATCAAGAAGGGGACCACCGTGATGGGCCGGCGGGTAAGGGCGAAGATCGTCAAGAACAAGGTGGCGGCGCCCTTCCGGACGGCGGAGTTCGACATCATGTTCACCTCACCACGCGGCATCAGCCGGACCGCCGACGTGGTCGACCTCGGCGCGGAGTCGGGCATCCTCACCAAGTCCGGGGCCTTCTACAGCTACGGCGACCTGCGCATCGGGCAGGGCCGCGAAGCGGCCAAGGCATTCCTCTACGAGAACCTCGACATCCTCGAGGCGATCGAACGGGACCTGCGCCTTGAAGCCGGCCTGCCGGTTGAGGACAGCGAAGAGGCAGCCGGGGACTCGGTCGAGACGGCGATGGCGGCGGGAGGGGCCTAGCAAGGCAATGGCTCCGGACGAAGCGGAGGGGCCGCCCCGGGTTACGGCCATCAAGCGCCGGTCGGAGGGGCCCGCAGTGCTGATCACCAGCGACGGCGAAACCCGCATCGTGCATGCGGAAGCGCTCGAACTGGCTGGGATACGCGAAGGGGACATCCTCGACCACAAGGCGCAGAAGCAGTTGGACCTCGAAAGGTACCGCCAGACCGCCCGCACTGCGGCGCTCCGCATGCTGTCGCGGCGGCCCCGCAGCGAGAAGGAGATGCGCGAGCACCTGCGGCAGAAGCGCCTTCCAGCGGATGTCGTCGAGGAGGAAGTGGAGCGGCTGAAGGGGGCTGGCCTGCTGGATGACGAGGCCTTCGCTCATGCCTGGGTTGGCGACCGCCAGGAGAGCTCGCCACGTGGGCAGCGGCTTCTGCGTCATGAACTGCTCAGGCGGGGAGTCCGGGCGGAAATCGCAGACGAGGCGGTGTCATCGGTCGACGACGGGACAGCCGCCCTGGCAGTCGCGAGGAGCCGTGCGCCCCGGCTCGCGGGGCTGGAGTACCGCCAGTTCAGTCAGCGGCTCGCGGGCTTCCTGGAGCGCCGCGGGTTCGGCTACGCGGAGGTCGAAACGGCCGTGCGGACGGTGTGGAACGAGCACGCAGGGGAGCCGGATCGGCGCTAGCGGGGCGCCTCCAGGCCCTCTTTCGCGCATCGTGAAAGCTTTGACGGGCTCGTAACCCGACCCGTACCATCGGGCCACAGGCGGCGCTCGCCGCTTTGGGACCATCATGTCGCAACTTGCGATTCATCTGGAGCAAGACCATGCCGGCGATCATTGCCGTTATCGCCGGCCTCGTGGGCATTCTGATCGGGATCGGCGTGGGCTACGTCCTGCGCCGCCGCTCTGCGCAGCACTCATTGCAGCAGGCGGAGGAGGACGCCCGGCAGCTACTCACTGAGGCCGAAACCCGCAGTCGCGAGCTTGAGCTGGAGACCAAGGAGGAGGCGCTCAAGCTCCGAAACCAAGCAGAAGCCGATATCCGCGAGTGGCGCTCCGAGCTCTCCCGCACGGAAAACCGCCTCTCCCAGCGTGAGGAGAACCTCGACCGCAAGGCCGAGTCGATGGACTCGCGCGAGGCAGCCCTGCAGGACCGCTCCGAGGCGCTGCGCACCTCCGAGGAGGCCATCGACGACCTGCGCGCGGAGCAGGAGCGCGCCATCGAGCGCGCCAGCGGCCTGAGCCGCGAGGAAGCGCGCGACCAGTTGCTCACCGCCGTCGACGACGAGATCCGCGACGAGGCGAGCCGCCGCGTACGCGAGATGGAGCGCGAGGCGGAGGCGACCGCCGCCACCCGGGCCCGCGATGTGATCGCGACCGCGATCCAGCGCTACGCGGGGGAGGTGACGGCGGAGACGACCGTCTCGGTCGTGCCCATCGGCAGCGACGATATGAAGGGCCGCATCATCGGGCGCGAGGGGCGCAACATCCGGGCCATCGAGGCGGCCACGGGCGTCGACCTGATCATCGACGACACCCCCGATGCGGTGACGATCAGCTCGTTTGATCCGGTCAGGCGCGAGGTCGCGAGGGTGGCGCTCTCGGGGCTCGTGCAGGACGGGCGCATCCACCCGACCCGCATCGAGGAAGCGGTCTCGAAGGCCGAGCGCAACGTCGAGACGACGATGGCCGAGTCGGCCGAGGCAGCGGCCGCGGAAGCGGACGTGCTCAACCTGCATCCCGAGGTGATGAAGACGTTCGGGCGGTTACGCTACCGCACGAGCTACGGCCAGAACGTGATGCGCCACTCCATCGAGACAGCGCACATCGCCGCGATGATCGCGCGCGAGGTGGGCGCCGACGAGGACATCGCCCGCGCGGGGGGCTTCCTGCACGACCTCGGCAAGGCCGTCGATCACGAGGTCGAGGGCACGCACGCGCTCATCGGGGCGGACATCGCGCGGCGCTTCCGGGTGCGCGAGGAAGTCGCGCACTGCATCGAGGCGCACCACGAGGAGGTCGAGCTGGGCACGGTCGAGGCGGTCATCGTGCAGATGGCGGACGCCATCAGCGGCGGGCGGCCGGGGGCGCGCCGTGAATCGCTCGACACGTACGTGAAGCGGCTGGAGACGCTCGAACAGATCGCGAAGGATCAGAAGGGCGTGGAGCAGGCGTTCGCCATCCAGGCCGGCCGGGAGCTGCGCATCGTCGTGAGCCCCGAGGAGGTCGACGACCTCGAATCGATGCGGATCGCGCGCGACGTGAGCCAGAAGATCGAAGAGAGCGTCGACTATCCCGGCCAGATCAAGGTGACGGTCGTGCGCGAGACGCGCGCGACCGAGTACGCACGCTAGGCGGCGTCGTGGCGACGGGCGACTTCCACCTGCACAGCACCTCCTCGGACGGGGTGCGCAGCCCAACATGGGTGATGGAGACGGCGGCGGCGAACGGCGTGCGCGTCCTCGCCCTGACCGATCACGACACCACGGAGGGGCTCGCGGAGGCGCGGGCCGCCGCCGATGTGGCGGGCCTGCGCCTCATCCCGGGGATCGAGCTGAGCGTGGATCTCGACGGGGTGGACGCTCACCTGCTCGGCTACGGATTCGACATTGACCACGAGCCCCTGCAGGCCTACCTGAGCGAGCAGCGCGAAGGCCGCGTCGGGCGCATGAAGCGCATGGTGCGCGTCCTGGGGGAGCATGGGGTCACGATCGACGCCGGACGGGTCCAGGAGATCGCGGGGGAGGCGAGCGTGGGGAGGCCGCACGTGGCCCGGGCGCTCGTGGAGGCGGGCTACGTGGAGAGCGTCGCGGAGGCGTTCGACCAGTGGCTCGGGGACGGGAAGCCGGCGCACATCACGCGGGACCGGCTGACTCCGGCGGAGGCGATCGCGCTGCTGCACGAGGCGGGCGGCGTGGCGTTCATCGCGCATCCCGTGTACCTGGGGAACGACTACGCGGAGAAGGTAGGCGAGCTCGCGGCGATGGGTCTCGACGGCGTGGAGACGTACTACAAGTACTACGACGAGGAGACGGTGGCCGCGCACGAGGCGCTCTCGGAAGCACTCGGGCTGGGACGTTCGGGCGGGAGTGACTACCACGGGCTCGGCAACTCGAACGACCGCGAAATCGGCGACATTCCGTTCCCGGACGAGGCGGTCGAGGAGTTCGTGGCGTTTCTAGGCAGCCGCGGGGCACACAGCCTCGCGCAGGCGGGAGCAGTCTGATGGACGTGAACCTGGGCGCCGACGAGATCGAGCAGATCATTCCCCACCGCTACCCGATGCTGCTCATCGACCGCATCGTCGAGATCGAAGACGGGGCGAGGGGCGTCGGCATCAAGAACGTGACCGCGAACGAGTGGTTCTTCGAGGGGCACTTTCCCGGCAACCGCGTGATGCCCGGGGTGTTGATCGTGGAGGCGCTGGCGCAGGTGGCGGCAGTGACATTGCTTCGCGACGTGGACCAGGCGGGGAAGATCCCGATGTTCGGCGGGATCGAGAAGATGCGCTTCCGGAGGCCGGTCACACCCGGCGACCAGCTGCGGCTGGAGTTCACGCTGGAGCGGATGCGGGGACCAGTGGGACGGGGGGCGGTGGAGGCGAGCGTCGACGGGCAGGTGGTGGCAGACGGCAGCATCTCCTTCGCGCTGGTGGACAACCCAACCGCCTAGGAACTGGAAGCGGGCGCCCTCACGGCTCCCTTTCGGAGCCGTTCAGGCCGTCTGCTAGCATGGAATCGATGCCCGAAACGGTGGAGTGCGCCCGCCACGCGGGGGTCGAGACAGCCCTCCGTTGCAGCCGCTGCGAGTCGCCGATCTGCCCGTCTTGCCTGATCCAGTCGCCGGTCGGGGCGCGCTGCCCGGACTGCGCGCGCGTGGTGCGGGCGCCGATGTACGTGCTCTCGGGTCAGACCATGCTGCGGGCGGGGCTGGCGGCGGTCGTGGGCGGGGTGGTGATGGGGCTGCTGTGGCGGCTGATCCTGCTGCCCTTCACGGCGGGATTCTTCTCCCTCCTGGTGGGGGTGGCGCTTGGATACGCGTTCACGCGGCTGCTGGAGTTCGCAACGGGCGGTAAGCGGGGGCCGGGGATGGTAGGGTTCGCCGCCAGCGGAGTCGTCCTGGCGTGGGGCGTCCTGGTCGCCCTGGGCGGGGGGAACTTCGCGCTCTGGGGGCTGGTGGCGGCGGCGATCGGCGTCTGGTTTGCGTACCAGAACCTGCGCTAGGGCGGGCCGTTGCGCGTCAGGCGATGACGGCGGCGACGAGCACGAAGGCGAGCGTGATGACGCTCACGACCGCCACGGCGACGAGATCGCGGCGGACGTAGCGGTAGTCGGTGGCGACGTGGTGCTCGGGGCGCGCCTGCTCGGGGATGCCCGCAGGTGTCGCGCCGGCCGCCTGGGGCGCGGGAGCCGCGCCCGGGCGGGGAAGCGTCGAGCCGCGGTCGCGGCGGCGGCGCTGGCGGCGGGGACGGCGGGAGCTCATCACGGGCGATCGTACCGCGAGTCGCGGCCGCACGATAGCGCTGACCGTATCGGTAGAATCTCGCGCACGCACAAGAAGCAGCGCGCATCCACGGGTGTGCGAGGAGGCCAGACATGAGCGATGGAACGACGGATATCGGGCTGCCGGTCGACGAGAGGTACGCGCCTCCGGCGCGGGTGCGCGAGGGCGCGCACGTGGGCTCCCGGGAGGAGTACGAGGAGCTGCGGCGGCGCTCCATCGAGGACCGCGAGGCGTTCTGGGCAGAGCAGGCGCGGGCGAACCTCGAGTGGATGAGCGACTTCCAGACCGTGGTGGAGGAGGACTTCACGACGGGGCACATCGCCTGGTTCAAGGAGGGAACGCTCAACGTGAGCGTGAACTGCCTGGACCGGCACCTCGCGACGCGCGGGGACCAGATCGCGCTGCTGCTGGAGGGCGACGAGCCGGGCGACAACCGTTCCCTCACCTATCGGGAGGTCGCCGACGAGGTCGGGCGGCTGGCGAACGCGCTGCGCGCGCGGGGCGTGGGGAAGGGCGATCGCATCGCCATCTACATGGGCATGGTGCCGGAGCTGGTCGTGGCGATGCTGGCGTGCGCACGCATCGGCGCGGTGCACTCGGTCATCTTCGGCGGCTTCAGCCCCCGCTCGATCGTGGACCGCGTGGAGGACTCGACCTGCAAGGCGATCGTCACGCAGGACGAGGGGATGCGGGGCGGCCGCACGGTGGCGCTGAAGGCGAACGTCGACGAAGCGCTGACGATGGGCGGCGAGAGCATCGAGTTCGTCATCGTCTACAAGCGCACGGACGCCGGTGTTTCGATGACCGAGGGCCGCGACATCTGGTGGGACGACGCACTCGCGGGGCAGTCGACGGAAGCGGAGCCGGAGGAGATGGGCGCGGAGGACCCACTCTTCATCCTCTACACGTCAGGCTCGACGGGAAA
>DAOUID010000122.1:0-14929 GCA_034428315.1 Dehalococcoidia bacterium | reverse complement strand
CCGGAGTCTTCGAGGCGTGGCCCGAACTGTGGGACCGCGATGCCGAGGTCGCCAACGCCGTCGAGCGCTTCCGCGAGCTGAAGGCCGCCGGCATCGACTCCATTGTCGACCTCACCACCATCGACCTCGGCCGCGACGCCGCCATGGTCTCCGAGGTCGCCCGCCAGGTCGACCTCAATATCGTCATGTGCACGGGCGTCTGGCGGCAGCCCCCCAACCTCTTCAAGCAGATGGACAGCGACGCCATCGCCGACCTCTTCGTTCGCGACATCGAGCAGGGCATCGAGGGCGACGACGTGCGCGCCGGCGTGATCAAGCTTGCCACCCAACCCACCGTCGACGAGGAGAACGAGGTCATGCTGCGCGCCGGCGCCCGCGCCCACCGCCGCACCGGCGTCCCCATCAGCACCCACACCGATGTCTCCACCGAGTCCGGGCTCGCCCAGCAGGATGTTTTCGAGAGCGAGGGGGTCGACCTCACCCGCGTCGTCATCGGCCACTCCGGCGACAGCGCCGACACCGGCTACCTGTCGCGCATCATGGACCGCGGCAGCGCCATCGGCATGGACCGCTTCGGTATCGACCGCACCCTCAACACCCAGGGCCGCATCGAGACCATCGTCAGGCTTTGCGAGATGGGCTACGCCGAGGGCATGGTGCTCTCGCACGACACCAACTGCTTCATGGACACCATGCCGCGCGCCTCCTCGCAGGAGTGGGCGCCCAACTGGCACTTCCTCCATATCTCCAACGACGTGCTCCCCGCCCTGCGCGAACGCGGCGTCACAGAGGAGCAGGTCAACGCGATGATGGTGGAGAACCCGCGGCGCATGTTCTCGCGCCGCGATCCGTACTAGGCGTCGCCGGGCCGGGGCCTAGAAGTCGAAGTCGTCCCCCATGTCGAGCCCCTCCATGCCGGGCATGCCGCCGCCCATGTCGGGCATGCCGCCCATGCCGGGCATCCCCGCCCCCATGTCGGGCATGCCGCCCAGGTCTCCGAGATCGCCGAAGTCGTCGCCGCCGCCCACGCCGATGATCGCGGCGCCGAAGATGCGCTGCGCGCCCTTGCCGCATTCCGGGCAACGGGCGCCCTGGCTGGCCTTCTCGACCGGCCGCTTGCGCTCGAAGACCTTCCCGCACGAGGCGCAGTTGAATTCGTAGATGGGCATGGGGCGGGTTCCTTTCCGGAGGTCCGACGGTACGTGTCGCCCGATCGTAGCACTCCCGCTGGAGCGGTCGAGGATCGTGCGGGAGCGCCCCCGAAGCGCTACGATCGCTCCTCGCCGGGCCCCCGTAGCTCAGCGGATAGAGTGTCGGCCTCCGGAGCCGAAGGCAGAGGTTCGAGTCCTCTCGGGGGTACACCCACATTGCGAGCAGCGTCGCCCAAGCGTCAGCGGAGTCCCTGACCGGCCCACCACGGGTGGTTAAGTTGAGGGCCTGCCTCGACGAGTCGGTCGCGGCTGACTTCAAAAGGTCGACGGAGCGCGTTACGTGGTCGTCTGGGTTACGCTGCCCTGGGAAGCCAGGAGGACGAAGGCTCGCCGATGGGCATCGACGACGGCGCGGTACGAATCGCTCACAGCTCCGACCTTCACATCGATTCGGGCGCGGAAGGGTTCAGGGGCCTGCGTGCAGTCCTGGCTGCCGCCCGTGAGGCCGATCTGCTTGTGCTCGCCGGCGACGTATTCGAGCACAACCGCCTTCCGCTGAAGCTGATTGATCAGGCAACGCGGCTGCTCGGTGACGCTGGCGTGCCAGTCGTCATCCTCCCGGGAAACCATGACTGCCTGGGCAACAACTCGGTGTACCTTCGGGGGGGCCTTGGCGACCCTGAGAACGTTTCCGTGCTGGGAGTGACCAACGGGGAGACTCTTCACTTTCCGCTCCTCGACCTGTCGATCTGGGGCCGCCCACACTTCGACTACCAGGACATGGCGCCCCTGTCATCGTCGCCCCGCCGGCTGGCGCGCCGCCATATAGCCGTCGCCCATGGCCACCTGCATGTGCGTCGCGAAGACCAGGACCGATCCTGGCTCATTCGGGAGAGCGACCTGGCGGCGATCGATGCCGACTACGTGGCGCTGGGCCACTGGGATCGCCCTTTCCGGGCTCGCCGGGGGCACCCCCACGCGTACTACTCTGGAAGTCCGCAATTCGCCGGGACGATGAACATGGTCGAAATCGACTCCACAGGCGAGGTCATCGTCGAGCGCAGGCCGCTCACGGCCAACGGAACCCAGCCCGAGTCCTAGGGCCACTGTCCCGCCCAATCCGACTGCACATCAGGCCGCAAGGCGCCCATGGGATCGAGGACATCACCACGAAAGTGCCCTGTCGAGAAGGAGCCTCAACGTGCCTCAAGTGAGGCATGACAAGGCGTTGATGACCACATGTCGCTCGGTCTTGACATCGCTTCGGCCAATCTGCAAGCTGCCCCGCATAGCCGCTGAGAAGGCTTGTCTGTGGCCCAGAGCGGGCTTTCAGGATCTGGCAGACCTCCTCCCTTCTGGGAGTCCGAGAGCCGATTTGGGGCTTGCGGGCGAACGACGACCCGAGGCGACCTTCGGGGGAGTCAATGGAGGGCCGAATGTCCGAGACCACCGTCCACTACGAAGTTGTCGACCGTGTCGCGCATGTCACCCTGGACCGCCCGGACGTGGGCAATGCGCTCAACGAGCAGATGCATGCCGAGCTCGGCGAGGTATGGCGGAGGACCAACGAGGACGATGGGGTCTGGTCCATTCTCCTCAGGGGTGCCGGCAAGGACTTTTGCCTCGGTGAGGACTTCACCGAGTGGGCGGAGTATGCAGAGGCCAACGACATGCCGCCTCGTTGGCGGGCTGCGGAAGACTGGGCGGGCCAGTACCGCGGAGAGGGTCCGACCCTGGGATTCCCGGAGCCCTCGGCGGGACTTCCCGCCAAGCCGCTGATCACCGCTATCCAGGGGCGATGTTCGGGGAGCGCTATGCTCTTCGTCGCGCACAGCGACTTTACGATCTGCGCAGACGACGCCGGATTCAGCATTCCCAACGTGCAGTACGGCCTCGGCGCGGCAGAGGAGATCATCTCGTTGACACGAATGAACGTGTCGCGCGCCGCGATATCCCGACTTGCCCTGCTCGGTGAGACGATGCCTGCCGAGCGAGCACGGGAACTGGGACTGGTGATCGAGACCGTCCCGGCGGCACGGTTGCAGGAACGGGCGGAGGAACTGGTTACGACGCTCACGCGCGAGTCAGCCCCACTGGCTGTGCGAGGCTCGAAGGCCGGCATCTGGAACACCATCGACCTTCCCTTCGACGCGGGGAACCGGTGGGCACACGAGTTCCTCAATGAGGTTCGGTTCCGCTCCGAAGATGCCCGCGAAGGTCCTCGCGCCTTCGCCGAGAAGCGGAAGCCGCAGTGGCAGGCGAAGTAAGCGAGGCGAAACGAGAAATGGAGGCTCGGCATGGCTCCTGACTACTCGACCATTCGATATGAAGTGCTCGATCACGTTGCGTACGTGACCCTGAATCGTCCTGAACGGCTCAACGCGCTCGACGAGGTCATGCACAAGGAGTTGACCGACGTCTGGATGCAGATAAACCAGGACGACGAGGTAACGGTCGCGGTGGTAACGGGCGCCGGGCGGGCATTCTGCACGGGCGCCGATGTTCGCGAGGCGGCCGAGGCCCAGTCAGGAGGCCGTGTCGGTCCTGAGCGCTGGGAGAAGGGTGGCGACTGGATCTACCAGTTCGGCGTCACGGGCAAGGAGCGGTACATGCGACGAGGCATGCCGCAGCCAACACGTGGTATGCCGGGCAAGCCGCTGATAGCCGCCATTAACGGCATGTGCGCCGGTGGCGGCCTTCACTTTGTGGCGCAGGCGGACTTCGCGATCGCCGGCGATGATGCCTCCTTCTTCGACCCCCACGTCAACGTCTGCGTCGTGCCGATGCACGAGACCTATGTGATGACGAGGACCATCCCGCGCCCCGTCGCGACCGCTATCGCCTTCATGGGGAAGTACTGGCGGGTCGATGCGCAGCGCGCCTTCGAGCTGGGTCTCGTGACAGAGGTCGTGCCGAGAGACGAGCTGATGGACCGGGCGAAGGAGCTGGCCGACCTGATTGTGGCCCACTCCTCGCCCATGGCCATGTTCGGCGCCAAGGCCAATCTGTGGGGAAGCTTCAACTTGCCGTACGACGAAGCGAAGAAATGGAATCACGTGTACCTGAACCAGGTTCGGTTCTTCTCGGATGACGCGAAGGAGGGGCCACGAGCGTTCGCCGAAAAGCGTCCTCCGAACTGGGCCAGGCCGGAGCTGAAGGTTCCATGGGTCGACGTGAAGAGGGGGGAATGACCATGGTGTTCGAACCCACGTATGGAACAGTGCTCTACGAACTGGAGGATGGCGTCGCGACGATGACGCTGAACGTGCCCGAGCGACTGAATGCCTTCAGCGGCCAGATGCACGCCGACATGCTCGAGACCTACCTCGAAGTGAATCGAGATCCGGACGTGAAGGTGCTGATTATCACGGGCACGGGCCGGGCACTGAGCGTCGGCGCCGACATCAAGGAAGAAGCCGGGGGGCAGGCCGGTGGACGAGGGGGTGCTGACCGGAGGATCCCCATGCTCGACTTCATCGGCAGCTACCAGCACAGGGAGTATCCGGGGCTATCGAAATTCGGTCTGGCGGACCGCGCGAAGGGGATTCCCTCCAAGCCCGTCGTGACGGCCGTCAACGGGATGTGTGCGGGCGGTGGACTGCACTTCCTGGACACGGCGGACATCGTTCTCTGCGCCGACGATGCCACGTTCTTCGACCCTCATGTGAACGTCGCTATCGCTGCCTGCGGTGAGACACTCGGCATGGTCCGGAACCGCCAGATGCCACGAGGCGAGGCCCTTCGCGTGGCGATGATGGGATTGCGGTACCGCATTTCCGCCGAGCGGGCGTACCAGGTCGGGCTCGTCTCCGAGGTGGTCCCCCGTGATCAACTGATACCGCGCGCGAAAGAGCTCGCGAAGCGCCTTGCCCAGTCATCGCCGCGTGCGGTCTCGGCGACCGTGGCCGCGTTGTGGGACACCTGGAGCCTCCCGTACTCGCAGGCGCGACAGTTCGGAGCGGTTTACGACCAGACGGTCCGGCGAGAACCGGATGCCCGGGAGGGAATCCTGGCGTGGGCGGAGGGACGCGTTCCGAACTGGACAACCCCAACCCCGGAGAATGGGGCCGTCCCTGCTGCAACTACGGGGCAGTTATAGCGAGGCATGCATGATGGAAGTGGCGGCCCTTGGCCACCTCCGCATCCTTGAACTGGGGGGCGGGACCGCGCTCTCCTACGCCGGAAAACTGCTTGGTGATTACGGCGCCGACGTTGTCAAGGTAGAACCGCCGGGCGGAGATCCCGAGCGTGGCCGTTGGCCCTCGGCGGGTGTTACGGGCGAGTCCAGCCCCGTGTTCGACTACTTCAATCAGAACAAGCGCAGCTGCATCGTCGACTGCCGCCGGGACTCAGGGCGCTCCATTGTTCTGTCCCTTCTGACGTGGGCAGACGGGCTGATCACATCCATTCCCGCGCTTGACGCGCAGGGTCAGGGTTTTGTGCGGGATCACATCGAGGGACCAGCGGGCAACGACTTGGTCGCGGTCTCAATTTCTCCCTTTGGCACGGCGGGCCCTTATGCAACGTACAAGGCGAGCGAACTGATCCTCCAGGCGCTTGGCGGCTTGATGTCGCTCACGGGCTACAACAGTCGTGAGCCCGTGCGCGAGTGTTTTTCGCAGGCAGGGCTCTGGGGAGGCATCTCCGGGGCGCTGGCGGCCCTTGTGGCCATCCATGAGAAACAGCGCGGCGGCCGCGGCGACGTCGTCAACGTTTCGATACTTGAGTGCCTGGCGTCGGGGCTTCAATCCTCCCTGCTGTACTACTCGTACATGGGTGCGACGCGGGGACGAAGCGAGCCCACCGGCGGCCTCAACCAGATCACCCCCACGTCAGACGGGTACGTCGTCCCCATGCTCGGCGGCTACGGGGACTGGCAGACCCTTGCCGCGTTCTTTGGCTCCGACGAACTGCTGGATGAGCGCTTTGCGACGAACCAGGGACGGTTGCGGAACGCGCCGGCCCTGGCCGAGCTTCTGGTCGCAGCCCTCTCTGAACGGACAAAGCTCGAGGTCTTCCACTCGGCGCAGGAGTGGGGTTTGCCTTTCGGCGTGGTTCAGACGCCCCGCGACCTTCTCGACTGCCCGCAACTCCGTGAGCGAGAGTTCTGGCACACGCAGGAAGGCTCCCGGGAAGCCGGTCCCTTCGTGGTACCCGGCGCGCCCTTCCTGATGAGTGAGACGCCGTGGGCCGCGCGACGCGGTGCTCCTTCGGCAGGCCAGCACACGCGAGAAGTCCTGCGAGACATCTGTGGGCTGTCCGGACCTGAGCTTGATGACCTCCTCGTCGCGGAGGTAACGGCGTGACCAAACCGCTGCCCTTGAGCGACATCAAAATCCTTGAGGTAGGCAACGCGCTCGCTGTGCCCCTTGCCACGCGCTTCCTGGCCGATATGGGCGCCGACGTCATCAAGGTCGAGTCGCTGCAACGGCCAGAAGTTGGGCGGGGCATCACCCACCCCGATGGCAGGCCCGGCAGCAAGGGCTGGGAGACGGGAGGCTTCTACCAGGAGGCCAATCGCAACAAGTCTGGCATCACCCTCAACCTGAACACCGAGAAGGGGCGCACCATTCTCTCCCGACTGGTGGCGCACTGTGATGTCGTGGTGGAGAACTACGCCCCGCGCGTGATGTCGAACTGGGGTATCGACTACGAGTGGCTGCGCCAGTTCAGGGACGATGTGATCTTCCTCTCATCGTCGGGGTTCGGACAGACAGGGCCGTGGCGGGAGTACAGGGCCTACGGCATGACCCTCGCCCCCACGGCGGGCCTTTCGCACTTCACCGGGTACGCGGACAGCCCTCCGGTCAAGAACGTGATCTCGTATACCGACTCGCCGGCCGCCATGATGAACGCGTTCGCCATCATGTGCGCGGTCGAGTACCGCTCCGTCACCGGCAAGGGCCAGAGGATTGACTCGTCGCAGTACGAGATCGGCGTCTCCCTGATTGCGGAGGGGCTGATCGCCGCACAGATGAGCCTGGAGTCTGTGGGGCGGATTGGGAACCAGCATCCAGTCTTCGCCCCCCATAACGTCTTCCCCTGCGGGGGCGAAGCCGGAGAGTGGATCGCGATAGCCGTTTCTACCGATGCCGAGTGGCGCAGCCTCTGCGCAGTGCTGGGGATGACCGAGCAGGCTGAAGACCCCCGCTTCCTGACCGCCGGGGAACGATGGCAGAACCGGGAGCAGCTCGACGAGTTGGTCGCGTCGCACACCCTCGCGTTCGAGCGTCTCGACCTGCAGGGCCAGCTCCAGGACGGTGGGGTTCCGGCGGGGGCGGTCAACGACGTCCGGGATCTCTTCTTCGATCCCCAGCTACAGGCTGCCGCGTTCTTCGAACGGGTAGAGCACCCCGACTCGGTCCCCGAATTCGGCGCACGGGTCTACCCGGGGGCGATGTGGTCCACGGACCGTTTCGGACGGCCTCCCATTCGCGTTCCTGCGCCGACCCTCGGTCAGCACAACGAACACGTGCTCGGCAATGTCGCGGGCATCAACGGGGCGGAACTCAAGGAGCTCGCAAGGGAAGCCATCATTGGCTCGGAGCCGACTCTCTCGAGGGCCTTGAACGACCGGTACCTGACCATCCCGGAAATGATGGACCGGGGCATGGTCGTCGCGTCGGACCCGGACTACCAGTCCAGCCTGCAATCCGTCGCGAACGAAGCAGAGGAGCGTGCTGTCGATGGACTTTGAGTATCCGGAAGCCGTTCGCATGATCCGCGACACCGTCAGGCGTTTCATGGACGAAGAGGTCATCCCGCTCGAGAAGCAGTACCACGATGATCACCTCCCCAAGGAGGTCGAGCAGGAGCTGATCGGCAAGATCCAGGCGATCGGGATGTGGAACCTGAGCGTGCCCGAGGAGTATGGCGGTGGTGGGCTGGGTGCGCTCGACATGTACCCAATTCGGGAGGAGATCGGGAAGAGCATCCTGGGCGCCGGGCACGCGTCCGGAAACCTGTTCTCGGCTCGCATACCGGCTCAGCTCTACGGAGCATCGGAGTCGGTCAAGGAACGCTACCTCTACCCTGCGCTCCGGGGGGAGAAAACCACCTTCTTCGCCCAGTCGGAAGCGGGGAGTTCGGGCTCCGACCCCGCCTCGATGGAGACCACGGCAGTCCGTGATGGCGACGACTGGGTTATCAACGGCTCCAAGTTCTGGATCAGCTATGCCCACGAAGCCGACTTTGGCGTGGTCTTCGCGGTGACCGACAAGGAGAAGCGCAACCGAGGCGGAATTACCGCGTTCCTGATCGACCGTGAGACGCCCGGCTGGCGTGCTGTCCGGCGCATCGACACCCTTGGCGGCCCCGGCAGGAGACCGAACGAGTTGGTGTTCGAGGACTGCCGCGTGCCGCACGAGCACGTGCTGGGCGAGGTCGGCCAGGGGTTCGTCATCGCCCAGAAGACGCTCAACAGGAATCGGTTGGGAATGGGTCCCGGTTCGGTCGGCAAGGCCGAACGGGCGTTGAAGATGGGCGTGGCGTACTCCGAGCAGCGCAAGACCTTCGGGGAGTTGCTGGCAGACCGGCAGGCCGTGCAATGGATGCTCGTCGACTCCGCCATCGAGATCCACGCGACCCGTTGGATGAGCCTTCACGCCGCCTGGCGTGCCGACCAGGGTGAGGACATTCGGATGGAGGCGTCGATGGTGAAGGTGTTCGCCACCGAAATGCTGTGGAAGGTGGTCGACCGCATGATCCAGATCCACGGTGGCGTCGGTTTCACCACCGACCTGCCCCTCGAGTCCATGCTCCGCAACGCGCGGGGCAACAGGATCGTTGAGGGGCCAAGCGAAGTGCACCGGATGGCGATCGCTCGCCATCTGAGGAGGGGCGCATGGTTCTAGCGATGAGCACCCGGCTGTGTCTGGAGGGAGCGTGATCACAGAGCCAACAGGGTCCGCGGGCTCGAGGAGTTCGCGCTGTCAGGCTTGACAGCGCGTTCGCCCGAGCACGAGAGAGTCGAACGCAAGGCGCAGTAGCCCTGCACAACAGGTCAAGGGAAGGAAGACCAATGCGTGAAGACGCGAATTACTGGATCCGGAAGCGACGGATGAACCGCAGGCGGTTCCTGGCGGCCAGCGGCGTAGCCGCCGCCGGCACCGCCGCGCTGCTAGCAGGCTGCGGCGACGATGACGAGAGCCCCGCTCCCACGGAGGCGGCCACCGAGGCGCCTGCCACGGAGGCCGCCACTGAAGCGGCTGCAACGGAGGCCGCCACCGAAGCGGCTGCAACGGAGGCCGCCGCGACAGAAGCCGCGGCAACTGAGGCCGCCGAGCAGGCGAGCGGCAGCCCGGTGTACGGAGGGACGTTCAGGACGCTTTATCCTCGCGATGCGCCGACCCTGAACGTCGTGAAGGAGTCGACATTCGCCACCCACCAGCCACTCGGGCTCGTGTACAACCGCCTGCTCCAGTACAAGGCCGGCCCGGGCATCCCCTTCTCAAGCACCGCCATCGAAGGAGACCTGGCTCAGGCCTCGGAGGTGAGCGGTGACGGCCTGGAGTACACGTTCACACTCGCAGACGGAATCTCGTGGCAGGACGTCGCGCCGGTGAACGGACGCGCCTTTACCTCCGAGGACGTGAAGTACAGCGCCGAGTTCATCGCGGACGCTGACAACCTGAGCCCGAGCAGGTCGCTGTATGCGGCCGTCGAGGGCATCGACACGCCCGATGAATCCACCGTCACCTTCCGACTGGCAGGTCCGCGGGCGGAGTTCATCGAGAACATCGCAAGCCACTACGCGCTTTCGTTCCCGCGGGAACTCATCGACGGCGACGGCCTGGACGCAGCCGCCGTGGGCACCGGCAGCTTCATTCTGGAGTCCTGGGACCCTGGCGTCGGGATAGAGCTCGTGCGGAACCCCAACTACTTCAAGTCGGGGCTTCCCTACATCGACAACGTGCAGTGGGGCATCGTCCCCGATGCGTCTGCGCGCACGGCCGCCCTTCGCGGGCGCAATATCGATGTCGGCCCGTATTGCTGCGGTCCGTCCCTCGGTGATGTCGACACGCTGACCGCGGAGCTCGGCGATGAGTACGACTTTGTCGAGGGAATCCGTTCCAACGGGTACTTCCTGGCAATGCGCGGAGGACCCGGGGACGACCCGCGGGTTCGCAAGGCTGTGTCGTTGGCGCTCCAGCGCGCGCCGATCCTGGCCAACCTCTACGAGGGTCGGGGGGTGATGCAGGGGCACGTCCCGCACGCCATGGAGACCTACAGGCTACCCGAAGCCACCCTCATGGAGTGGTACGGAGAGTCTGACCTGGAGGCGGCCAAGGCCAACCTGGATGCGGCCGGATACGGCGACGGTTTCGACATGGAGATGGTCGGCGCCGACAACGACACCGCCTCGTCACTATCGGTGCTTGTGCAGGCACGCCTGCGGGAGCTCGACATCAACCTCTCCATCACGCCGGTCGACCGGGCGACGTACTTCGCCCGACTTCGAGACGGTGACTTCGATCTCATTTCGCTTCTCGGCAGCACCTCGTGGAGCCTGGACTTCTGGCTGTCCCAGTTCTACCGGTCCGACGGGGGGCGCAACTACTTCGGCTACGCGTCTGCAGAGTACGATGCGCTGGCCGATCGCATCAGTGCCGAAATCGACACGGAGACGCGGGTCGGCCTGTCACTGGAAGCTCAAGGAATGCTCTTCGAGGACCTGCCGACGATACCCGTCGGGCAGGGCCCCCAGGTCATGCCCATCAGCAAGAAGCTGAGCGGGTATGGAGAGCACTGGAGCTACGGCATGCCCGCTCTGGAGAAGTCGTGGTTTAACGCGTAAAGGAGTGTCGCCAACACCTAGCAAGAGCGCCGGGCGCCGGGTTGGATCTCGGCGCCCGGACGCTGCCGGGGAGAGCCCAAATTGCACCGCTACATCGCCACCAGGCTGGTTTACAGCATCCCCGTGCTGGTTCTTGTGGCGACGTTGGTCTTCTTCTCCCTGCGCCTGGTGCCGGGAGACGTCCTCACCGCCCGCTTCGAGGACGACTCGCGCATCACGCCGGAAACCCTGGAAGCTATTCGCGACGAGTTGGGCATCAACCAGCCAGCGTGGCGACAGTACCTGCCCTGGATGGGACACGTTATCCAGGGTGACTTCGGCAACTCCCTCCTGACGGGAAGGCCCGCCAGCGAGGCGATCCTGCGGGGATTGCCGATCACGCTTGAGATCGCCCTGTGGTCGACCCTCGTCTCAGTCCTCATCGGCGTGCCGGCGGGCATCATCTCCGCGATCTGGCGGCACGGCATCACCGACTACGTTGCTCGCATCGTGGCTGTGCTCGGCCAGTCGGTTCCGAACTTCGTTCTCGCCACTCTCTTCGTGCTCCTTCCTGCACTCTGGTGGGGATGGTCAGCGCCCATCGGCTACGAGAGCGTGTTCTCAGCCCCCAAAGCGCACTTTCAGCAGCTGGGCCCGGCCGTGCTCGTGCTTGGCTTCTCCCTCTCCGCATCGATCATGCGAATGACCCGCAGCTCCCTGCTTGAGGTGCTCAACCAGGAATATGTTCTGGTCGCGCGCAGCAAGGGCCTCCCGGATAGGGCCGTGGTCTTCCGGCACGCGCTGAAGAACGCATTCATCCCAGTGCTCACCACCGTGGGGAATCAGCTGGGCTTCCTCATCGGTGGGTCGGTGATCGTGGAGACCGTCTTTGGGCTGCCAGGGCTCGGCCTGCTTGTGTTGCAGTCCATCCAGGTCCGGGACTACACGCAGGTCCAGGGCGCTGTCGTCCTCATCGCTCTTGGGTATGTGCTCATCAATCTGGTAATCGACCTGTCGTACGGGTGGTTCGATCCACGCGTTCGATACGAGTAGGCGAAGACACGTTCATGCTGAGTGAGCTGGATCTCGAGAGGCAATTCAAGGAGGACGTCACAGGCCGTTCTTCTTCCACCCTCATGCGCATCGTGCAGTTCTTCCGGGGCTGGGACGCGATCGGGCTGGCCTGTCTGGTCTTGATTGTCATCCTCCTGGTGAGCGCCCTGACGGCGCCATGGATATCGCCCTACGACCCGCTGCAAATCGAATTTGGCGCGGAGCTCCAGTCGCCATCCACCGCCCATCCCTTTGGGACCGACAATCTCGGGCGCGACGTGCTCAGTCGCGTCATTTTCGGGTCTCGCAGTGTTCTACGTGTGGGCATCTCTGCGGTGGTTCTCGGCGTTGCCGTCGGGTCCCTGCTTGGTTTGCTCTCGGGATACCTGGGCGGCTATCTGGACCTCGTGCTCCAGCGCGTGATGGACGCCCTCATGGCGTTCCCCACGCTCATCCTGGCGCTGGTAGTTGTCAGCGTCCTGGGCACGAGTCCCATCAACACCATCATCGCCATCGCCACGATCCAGGTACCGCTCATCAACAGGATTGTCCGCGGGTCGGTGGTGTCGACGCGCGAGTATTCGTTTGTCGACGCGGCAGAGGTTGTGGGCTGTAGCCCCTGGCGAATCATGACGCGACACATAGCGCCCAACGTGGCCGCGCCCGTCATCGTCTTCGCCAGCCTGGCTATCGCGAACTCCTTCATCATCGTCGCGTCACTCAGTTTCCTGGGCCTTGGGGCTCCCCCACCCACCCCCGACTGGGGTTCGATGCTGGCCGGCGACGGACGCCGGTTCATGGAGAGAGCCCCGTGGATGGTCCTGTTTCCGGGAGTGGCGATCTCACTTGCCGTCTTTGCGGTCAACATCGTCGGGGATACCCTGCGAGACGTCCTGGATCCACGCCTCCGCCACCGCTAGCTCTCCCGCGATGCCTGCCATGCGGCGGGTGGCCGGTTCGCGCTGGAACACCAGGGATTGAAAGGAGTCGGTCATGGCTGAGGAGCATCCGGAGGCTTCAGGGCTTCCCCTGGAAGGGATCAAGGTACTCGAGATAGCGAGCTGGATCGCTGCGCCTGCTTGCGGTCGTGTCCTGAAGGAGTGGGGGGCCGAGGTCGTAAAGGTCGAGCCGGTCAACGGAGACGCGCTCCGCGGGATGGGCAATCCGGCGCGGATTCCCGACCTGAGCCCGCCCTTCGAACTAACGAATCCCGGGAAGAAGAGCGTCGCATTGAATCTGAAGGCGCCGGAGGCACTGCCACTCCTGCGCCGGTTGGTCGTGGCGAGCGACGTGGTCCTCACCAACTTGCGGCCGGCTGGTCGGGCGGCGCTTGGGCTCGACTATTCGGAAGTCGAGCAGTTCGCGCCAGAGGTGGTGTTTTGCGTGGTATCGGGCTACGGCTACAACGGCCCAGCCGCCAACCGCCCCGGGTTCGACGGCGCCGCCTATTGGGCCGCTTCGGGGATGGGCATGGCCGTCAGTAGCGGTCTGGATGAACCCGTGGCGCCACGGCCTGCGGTTGGCGATCACGCAACAGCCATGTCCGCGGCTGCGGGAATCTGTGCCGCCCTGTACGCCCGGAGCCGGACAGGGCGTGGCCAGTTGGTGCACACGTCACTCGTCGGAAACGGCACCTATCAGCTGGGGTGGGACTACGCCAACCTCGTCTGGGCTGGACAGGCTGCTCCGCCGCCAACCAGGAGGAGTGCGACGAATCCACTCAACAACTCCTACAAGTGCGAGGGGGATGAGTGGCTTGTACTCGTCAACCTGCAGTCCGATGCGGCCTGGGGGCCATTCTGTGAGGCCATGGGGCTGGAGCACCTGCTGGAGAACGCCGAGTATGCGACCGCCCGCGGTAGAGCAAGGCACCGGGAGGGACTCGTGGCGGCGCTTGATGAGGCGTTTGCCGCCAAGAACCGCGCGGACATTGGAGAGAGACTGGAGCGATGGGGCGTGATCTGGGCTCCCCTTCGAACGCTCGAGGAGGCAATCGAGGATGAGTCACTCGCCGGGGTGGGATTCGTCGACTCTCAGTCGGGCGACACGACCCGGAGAATCCCTCCGTCTCCGGTCGACTTTGCCAGCGCTCCCCGCCTGGGAGGGGAGGTCGCCGAGGTCGGTCAGCACACCGAAGAGCTGTTGCTGGACCTGGGGCTGGATTGGTCGGAGATTGAGCGCGCCAAGACGGCCGGTGCGATTATCTAAGCCCTCACGCCGGCGCCACACGAAATAGGCCAGGGGGATTCGAACCGCTGCACGCCGAGGCGGACCAGCCTCGTGTCGTCACTCTCGAGGTGCGGGATCGCCTGCGCACCAGGATCCAGGTCTCCTCACCTGGAGCGCCACGGCCAGCTTGAACGTTCGTAGTACCGTGCCGTCGGGGGTATATCCAACACTGCCAACGACGGGCGAGGCGGGACATGCCCAGCCCGTTCGGTCAGCGTTTCCTGCTGGAGTGGGGCGGCGGCAGGGGAGCTACGACGTGTCGTCCGTCCCACCCTCGCCTCCATCCTGAGGCTCAGCGCTCGCCATGCGGTAGCCCACGCGGGCCTCCGTGAAGATGTAGGTGGGACTCGCGGCATCGTCGCCGAGCTTCCGGCGGATGCTGTTGATGGCCGTGCGCATGGGCCGGACATCGTCGCCGGCCTGCAGACCCCACACCCGTCGCAGCAGTTGTTCATGGGTCACCACGCGGCCGGCGTTCGCGGAGAGCTCGACGAGCGTGCGGTGCTCGATAGGGGTTAAGGGAACCAGCTCTCCGTCAAGGGCCACCCGCCGTTCGTTGTAGTCGATGACGAGGTCGCCCATCACGTACGGCTGCACCGGCTCCGACACCGCCCGCCGGCGAAGGGCCGCCTTGATCCTCGCGCCCAGCTCCGTGGCCGAGAAGGGCTTCACCACATAGTCTTCGGCGCCCTCTTCGAAGGCCCTGGCGATGAGCTCGTCC
>DAOUID010000121.1:0-2412 GCA_034428315.1 Dehalococcoidia bacterium | reverse complement strand
CATCCCCACGCCCCGCGCCGCCTCGACGTTCTCGCCGATGTCGTCGATGAAGAAGCAGGCGGGCTCCGGCAGCCCGATGCGCTCCGCCGCGAGGTGGTAGATGGCGGGATCCGGCTTCGCCAGCCCGACCAGCCCCGAGATCACCCGGTCCGTCCAGTCGACCTCCACGCCGAACTGCTCCGTGATCCGGGTCTCCAGGTCGGGGGCGGCGTTGCTCAGCAGCCCCACCCGCACCCCCGCGGCGGCCAGGGCGTTCGCGAGGTCGATATTCGGCTGGTGCACCCGGATCGGGCGGGAGTACCACTCCTCGAAGAGGCCCTCGGCCCGGTCGCCGCAGTGCTCCGCCAGCGACGCGATCGCCGCCGCCCGCCAGACCGAGCGGTCGCTGATGCGCCCCGTCTGCAGCGCCCGCCACTCGTCCGTGCCGTAGAGCGCGCGGCGCAGGGCCCGCGCCGGCAGACCGTTCCGCTCGCAGAACGCGTCGTACTCGTCCCAGTCCTGCCGCAGCAGCACCCCGCCGAAGTCGAACAGGACCGCTCGATCGCCCGACATCGCCGCCTCGCTAGCTCGATTGCGCGCGCTGGTAGAAGTTCAGTCCCTCGATCGCCGGTCGGAAGACCGACGGCATCTTCTGGAACATGTCGTCCACCGTCCACGGCTCCTTGCCCTGGATCTGCCGGATCATCTCGGGCGTGTTGAATAGCGACACCTGGTAACCCGAAGCGCCGATCACCTGCCCGTTGATCCAGCCTGACTCCGTGCTCGCCAGGTACACCACCGGCGGCGCCACGTTGTCCGCCGACATCTCCCGTGCGCGATCCTCGGCCGCACGCTGCTGCGCCGCGTCGAGCTGGCGCCGCCGCTCCGGCGGGATCGTGTCGCCCATCCGCGTCGCCGCGCCCGGGCTGATCGCGTTCGAGGTCACCCCGTAACGGCCCAGCGCGTTCGCGCACGAGTACGTCAGCCCCACGATGCCGAGCTTCGCCGCCGCGTAGTTCGGCTGCCCCGGCGACCCCGAGAGGCCCGACACCGAGGTGAAGTTGATCAGCCGGTAGTCGCCCTTGCGCTCCGACCGCCAGTAGATGGAGGCGTACTTGGACGTGTTGAACGTGCCCTTCAGGTGCACCGCGATGACCGCGTCCCACTCCGCTTCGGTCATGTTGAAGATCATGCGGTCGCGCAGGATCCCCGCCACGTTGCAGAGGATGTCGAGTTGACCGTACTCGTTCAGCGCCGTGCGGATGATCTGCTCCGAGGCGTCGTAGTCGGAGACGTCGTCGAAGTTGGCGATGGCCGTGCCGCCCGCCGCTTCGATCTCGCGCACGACGTCGCGCGCCGGCGCGTCGTCCGCGCCCTCGCCGTCGACGCTGCCGCCGAGGTCGTTCACGACCACGGCCGCGCCCTCGCTCGCCATCAGCTTCGCGATCGAGGCGCCGATGCCGCGCCCCGCGCCCGTCACGATCGCCACGCGATCCTTCAGTCGATCCGCCATTTGTGGGTGCTCCTCTGCCCTGCTGGTACTGGTCTCGCGGGCGCTCGCGCCCGTGTGTTCACAAAGCTGCCTCATTCTGCCACCCGACCCCGAAGGCGCGAGCCTGCCCCGCCCGCCGCGTTTCCCCGTGGCAGAATGGCCCTCCCCATGAGCTCCCCCGACGACAAGCACCGCCCCTACGACCGCGACAGCGTCGACCACGTCCTCACCACCACCCGCTCCGTGCGCCGCCGCCTCGACTTCGACCGCCCCGTCGAGCCCGAGGTCATCGAGGAGTGCATCGGCATCGCCATCCAGGCCGCCCCCGGCGGCGGCGAGGCCCGTCCCTGGCACTTCATGGTCGTAACCGACGAGGCCAAGCGCGACGCTATCGGCGGGCTCTACCGCGAAGGCTTCTACCAGTTCGCCGGCGCCCGCCCCATGCGCCCCGTCATCGCCTACCTCGCCGACAACATCCACCGCTGCCCTGCCCTCATCATCCCCTGCATCGAGGGGCGCGCGGAAAACGACGGGCAAGGCGCCCAGGCGAGCCTCTACGGCCAGATCCTGCCCGCCGCCTGGTCACTCCAGATGGCGCTTCGCACGCGCGGGCTCGGCACCGCCTGGACGGGCATCCACCTCCGCTACGCGAACGAGGTCGCCGAGCTCCTCGCCATCCCCGACGACATTAGCCAGGCGACTCTCTTCCCCGTCGCCTACTTCACCGGCGACGACAACTTCAAGCCCGTTGAGCGCCCGCCCGTCTCCGAGGTCATCCACTGGGACGCCTGGGGCTCCCGCGACAAACCGATCGCCTGAGCCGCCGGCCGTTTGGATTCATTTTGGAATCGGGCCAACGGGACCGCTGGATGGTCAGTCTTCCTGGTTGATTGGTGCGGGCTCCCATTCGTAAGAGGCGACGATTCTGACGAGGACGGCCC
>DAOUID010000120.1:0-5885 GCA_034428315.1 Dehalococcoidia bacterium | reverse complement strand
CTGGCGGTGGTGGCGGCGCTCTCGCTGCTGGTCCAGAACGGCGGTCCCCCCCAGACGGCGTTCGCCCGCGCTCCGAGCGGGCAGTACGCCGTGCTGGCGAAGAACACGGGCGAGTCCACCGTCGTCACCGTCGTTGGGTCAGCGGCGGACGCCGCGGCGATGGAGATCGCGAGGGTGGCGCACCTCCCCGGGGCCAGCCTGCGGGGAGCGGTTTCGCCCAGCGGGCGGCACGTGGCGCTAGTCACACCCGACACCATCGTGCTGGGGAAGCCGGTGGCGGCACTGCTCACGCTCGACCTGGAGACTGGCCAGATACGGAGGCTGGCCGAAGGCCTTGAGCCGCTCCAGAACGCGCTCTGGACGCCGGACTCCGCAGCCGTTGTCGTGACACACCAGACGTGGACCGCGAGGGGGGAGGCCACGACCGAGGTCGTGCGGATCGACATGGAAGCCACGGCCACCGTGCTGGAGACGCACGCGGGGGCGGCGATGGTGGCGCCCGTGGGATTCGACCCACTGGGGCGGCTGCTGGCCGTGCGGATCGACGGGCGCGGCTCGACGCTGACGCGTGACGGGGTGGCGGTGCGCTGGCTGAGCACGCACATCACCCGCGACTGGGCGCTCAGCCCCGACGGCACGCGGCTGGCGTTCGTGGAGGCGAACACGTGGCAGGGGCTGCGGTATCTGCCGCGGGTTGTCTGGATCGAGGGTGGCGGGGGCGTTTCGGCGGCGTCGGCGTCGGGGCAGCAGGCGCTGGGGGTGGCGTGGGCTCCCTCGGGACACTCACCACAGTTCGGGAACGAACCGCACACGCCGCCGGGCAGCGTGAGCGCCGCGTGGGGCAGCGGTTTCGACGTCCCCCTGGCCTACAGCCGCGACGGGAGCTCGCTGGCGGTGCAGCACTGGAGCGGCAGCAGCTTCGCCGATCCGGGCACGCCCCAGTTGCAGGTCGTGAACGGCGCCGGCCGGCAGCCGCTCAGCGGCTTCTCGAGGTTCTTCGGATGGTCCGCGCGTTAGCGGGACTCGCCGTGCTGGCGGCGGTCCTGGTGCTGGTGTTCTCCGGGAGGGAGGAGGAGGCGGAGGCGCAGCCGTGCTTCGGCATCCGTCCGTTCGAGTTCGACACGCACGAGGTGTACGACAACGCGGGCCTGTACCTGGCGGCGATCGAGCTGGCGGCGGCGGGCGAGGCGGTCACGACCTCGACGACTACCTCGGGAGAACCCCACGGGCTTGAGTACCCGGGCCTTCTGACGGGGAGGCAAGACGATCGGGCCGGCCAGACGCCGGACACGTCACTGCGGATCCCGCCCACGCTGCTGAAGTCGATCGTGTGGGTGGAGTCGGGCTTCCACCACGCCTCCTACGCGGTCCCGTACGGTGGTGTTGGGCAGGTCGTGCGGTCGGGAGATTGCGGCTACGGGCTGGGACAGATCACGAGCGGGATGACGAACGAGTTGGGCAATCCCTCGGCCAGGCAGGCGCTGGTGGGAACGCACTTCCTCTTCAACGTGGCCGAGGCGGCGCGGATGCTCGCCGAGAAGTGGAACCACGCCTATTTGCCCGTCGCCGGAGGGGGGGATCCGAGCGTGGTGGAGGACTGGTACTACGCGGTCTGGGCGTACAACGGGTTCGCCTACGTGAACCACCCGCAGTACACCAGGGAGCACAGGCCGATCTGGCTGGACTGGGTGGGGCATGAGAACAACCCGTACCTCGATCCGATGCGTGGAGACGTCTGGCACTGCAACGACAGGGGCGCTCCCACCTGGATTGACTCCGGCAACGGCGTGACGCCCTGGTTCGGGTACATGGACTACACCTACCCGGAACGGGTGTACGGCTGCATGCGCCACCCGCCCGAATACCCCGCGAGGCTGTACGACGATCCGGAGTACGCGCCCACCCCCTGGCCCGAGCCAACCCCAGAGCCAACAACGGAGGCGGGGGATCCCGAGACGGGCGGCGAGGAAGAGCGGGAAGAGGCCGGGGCGACGGCCACGACGGAAGCGACGCCGACGGGAGCGCCGTGGCCGGAGCCGGGGCCGGACGGGATCGCGCGGTTGTGGCCCCCCCTGCAGGTCAATATGCCCGACATGACCGTTCCCTCGGTGGCGGCGGCGCTCTCACCGTATGCCTTCATCGAGTGCTGGAACGCGCTCTGGGCCAGCGGCAGCGGATGCCGGGCCATGCACTTCGCCACGGCGTTCCCCGACCTCGGCATCGAACCCCACGAGGACCCGACGCCTCCGGTCGATCCGGCGCTGCGGGGCGTGCTGATCGGGGAGCCGAACACGCTGATCACGGGGCCGAGCTCGATCTCGATCGCGGTGGACGAAGAGGGACAGCCGGAGAGCGTCGAGGTGCAGATACAGAACGTCGGCACGTGGATCGCGCCGTTCCGGATCCAGACCTCGGCCCCCTGGATCCTCGCGCGGCGGGAGGGGAACGGGCGGCTCAACGCGGGCGTGACGATCGGCGCGGAAACGACCGTGGTGCTCTGCACGGTGGACGCCTGCGGCGAACTCATCACCAAGCGAGGGCACGACACGGCGCTGACCATCACGCTCGACCTGGAAGAGCTTCCCGAGGGTGAGGACGTGCAGGGGACGATCACCATCGAGCCGCTCTGGGGCGAGGGGGCAGTCAAGGTCATCGACGTGCACGCGGGGCCGAGCGTGGAGGCCACGACCGAACTGGAGGCCCACGAGGACGAGGTGGAACAGGCGCTCAAGCACCGCATCGTGGTGCCGGGCGTGACGAAGGACGACTAGGGAGCCCCTAGCCTCGGGGCAGGCCGAGACCGCGGGTGGCGATGATGTCGCGCTGGATCTCGCCGGCGCCGCCGGCGATGGGGCCGGAGACGGCGAGCAGGTAGGAGGTCTCGACGCGGCCGTGGAGCTGGGCCCACTTCGAGCCGGGGGCGAGCTGGCCGTAGCCGCCCATCAGGTTCACGCCCGCGTTCGCGACCTTGATGCCATACATCGCGAACCACACCTTGCCGATGCTGGCCTCGTAGTTCGGCACCTCGCCCTTCGACTGGAGCCAGGCGGTCCGGTAGGCGACGAGGCGGCCGATCTCGCCCTCGGCGTAGAGGCCGGCGAGCTTATTGCGCACGTGGAGATCGTCCCAGGGACGGCGGCCGCCATGCTCCTCCTTCGCCCAGCGGATGAGATCGGCGACGGTGCGCCGGGCGCCGCTGATGGCGGCGATGTTGGAGCGCTCGTAGTCGAGGACGGTCATGGCGACGCGCCAGCCGTTGTTCTCACCGCCGAGGAGGTCGCCGGCGGGGACGCGGACGTCCTCGAAGAAGACCTGGTTGAAGTCGTTGCGATAGGCGATGTTGGGGACGGCCTGCACGCTGACGCCGGGGGCGTGCATATCGAGGATGAAGGCGCTGATGCCGCGGTGCTTCTGCACTTCCTGGTCGGTGCGGGCGAGGACGATCATCTTGTCGGCGAGGTGGGCGTTGGAGGTCCAGATCTTCTGGCCCTGGATGACGTAATCGTCACCATCACGGACGGCGCGGGTCTGGAGGGAGGCGAGGTCGCTACCGGTCTCGGGCTCGCTGAAACCCTGGCAGTACCAGACGTCGCCGGAGGCCATCTCGGGGAGGAGGCGGGACTTCTGCTCGTCGGTGCCGTGGACGAGGACGGTGGGGCCGGTGATGCCGATGGTGAAGAGGCGCCCGCCGGAGGGAGCGCGGTGGTAGGCAAGCTCCTCGTTGAGGACCATCTGCTCAAGGGCGGTGGCGCCCATGCCGCCGTACTCCCTGGGCCAGGGGGGCGCGAGCCAGGTGCGCTCGCCGAGCTTGCGCATGAACTGCCTGGCGAAGGGGGCCTGCTCCTCGTTATCGAAGAAGTCGTCGTCGCCCTCGAAGTCCTCGGGGAGCTCGGCCTGGAGGAATTCGACGAGATCGTCGCGCCAGGCCTGCGTCTCGGCCGGCAGATGGAAATCCATGGCGGCGATAGTGTAGGGGGGATGGGCGTTAGCCGCTGGCGGCAGGCTTCGGTACGATCGGGGTCTGCGCGGTGGGCGTAGCGTAGTGGTTAACGCGTCAGGTTGTGGCCCTGAAGATCGAGGGTTCAAATCCCTCCGTCCACCCCAGCGATAGTGGCTAGTGGTTAGTGGCTGGTGGCTGGTTGCCCCCCACCGCCGTCTGACCCTCAGGCGAGGCGCTCGATGACGAGGGCGGCGAGCCCCCCCCCGGTAGTTGCTATCGTTCGTTTGCTGCAGTCATTCGCATCTGCAAGCCACTGGCATTAGGATGCGATCGTGCTCTGGACGACCTCCCGCCGTCTGCCCCTGTTCCTCGCCGTTGGCGCGCTCCCGATCCTGCTCGCGGGGCTGGCGGCGGCGTGCGGGGGCGGCGATGGCGAGGAGGAGGGGGCGACCACGATCCCGGTCGTCACGACGGTCTCGCCGATCCGGAACATCATCGAGAATGTGGGCGGCGACCGGGTGACGGTGACCGCGATCGTCCCCGAGGGGACGAATTCGCATACGTTCGAGCCGGCGCCCTCGGTTGCGCGGGAGCTCGCACGCGCGGACCTGATCGTGGCGAACGGGCTGAACCTCGAGCTTCCCACGCTTGAGCTGGCGGAGGCGAACCGGCGCGACGGTGTCGAGATCGTGCTGCTGGGCGAGGCCACGGTGAGCCCCGAGGAGTACGTGTACGACTTCTCCTTCCCGGAGGAAGGGGGCGACCCGAACCCGCACCTCTGGACCGACCCGATACTCGCGGGCGAGTACGCGGCGCACGTGCGGGACGCCCTGAGCCGCCTCGACCCCGAGGGCGCGGGATACTACGCAGCGAACACGGAGGCTTTCGTGGAGCGCCTGGAGGCGCTCGACGCGGCTATCCGGACGGCTGTCTCGACGGTGCCGGAGGGGCAGCGCGTGCTGCTCACCTACCACGACTCCTTCCCCTACTTCGCGCCGCGCTACGGGTTCACGATCATCGGCGCGATCCAACCGTCCGACTTCTCCGAGCCTTCGCCGCGGGAGGTGGCCGAGCTGATCAGGCAGATCCGGGCAGCAGGGGCGCCGGCGATCTTCGGGTCGGAGGTGTTCCCCTCGGAGGTGCTGGAGACGATCGCGAGGGAGGCGGGGGCCGTGCAGGTCGCGACGCTGCGGGACGACGACCTTCCGGGCGAGCCGGGCGAGCCGGGCAACACCTACCTCGCGATGATGGTCGAGAACGCGCGCACGATCGTGACGAGCCTCGGGGGGGACGCGAGCGCCCTGGACGGGGTCGACGTGAGCTACAGCTGGATTCCGTTCGAGGAGCACGCCGGTGGTTGAGCTTGCGCCCGGCGCGCCCGGACACCGGCCGCCGCCTCATCCCGAGGGAGAGCCGCTGGTCGAGCTTGAGAACCTGACCACGGGCTACGAGCGCACGCCGGTGCTGCGGGGCGTGGACTTCACGCTGCGGCGAGGCGAGTTCGCGGGCATCGTGGGGCCAAGCGGGTCGGGGAAGACGACGCTGCTGCGGAGCATCGCGGGGCAGACGCGGCGCTTCGATGGAACGGTCGAGACGCACGCCCGGGAGGGGGAGCGCGAGCTTCGGCTGGGCTACGTGCCGCAGGTTGAGGCGATCAACTGGAACTTCCCGCTCACGGTGGGGCAGGCGGTGCTGCTGGGGCGCTGGCGGGAGATGGGGTGGCGGCCGTGGCCGCGCCAGCGGGACCGCGAGCTGCTGATGCACATCCTCGAACGGCTCGGGATCGAGCAGCTCGCGAACCGCCAGATCCGGGCGCTCTCGGGCGGGCAGCAACAGCGGACGTTCCTCGCGCGGGCGCTCATCGGCGACCCCGACCTGCTGCTGCTCGACGAGCCCACAAGCGGCGTCGACATCAAGACGCGGCACGAGATCATGCACCTGCTGG
>DAOUID010000119.1:0-14831 GCA_034428315.1 Dehalococcoidia bacterium | reverse complement strand
GGCGAGCAATCGCGACCTCTCGGTGGGCCTCGTGGCGGAGGTCGACGGGCTGGTGATGGCGGCGCAGGCGAGCGCGGCGGAGGCGACCGATGCCTCGTCTTCCGCGATCTTCACGGGCCGCACCCTGCTGCTGGTCATCAGCGGGGTAAGCGTGGTGGGGGCGGTGCTCATCATCTGGCTCTACCTGGGCAGGATCCTGCTGCGGCGCCTGAACCTGCTCACGGACTGGATGCGACGGATGGCCGGCGGTGACATCGAGACCAGCGTGGAGATGGAAGGGCGGGACGAGGTAGCGGACATGGCGGCGGCGCTGGAGGTCTTCCGGCGGCACGCCCTGGAGGTGCAGCGGCTGAACCTTGTCGAGCAGCTGGCGGGCGAGCTGCAGGAGAAGAACGTCGAGCTGGAGAGCACGCTGGGTGAGCTGAACAAGGCGCAGGACCAGATCGTGATGCGGGAGAAGCTGGCGGCGCTGGGTGAGCTGACGGCGGGCGTGGCGCACGAGATCCGGAACCCGCTGAACTTCGTGAACAACTTCTCCGAAGTGTCGGGCGAGCTCCTGACGGAGCTCCAGGAAGTGCTGGACGAGGATGGCGTGGAGCTGAGCGAGGAGCAGCAGTCGTACATCGAGGAGATCACGGGCGACCTGACGAGCAATCTCGAGCGGATCCAGTCGCACGGCCAGCGGGCGAACCGGATCGTGGAGAACATGCTGCGAATGGGGCGAGGCTCGGGTGAGTGGCAGGTGGCGGACATCAACGGGCTGCTGGACGAGCACGCGAAGCTCGCCTACCACAGCGCGCGGGCAACCGACTCCGACTTCCAGCTCGACATCAAGGAAGACTACGGCTCGGACACGGGTGAGATGGAGGTCATCCCCCAGGACCTGGGGCGGGTCTTCCTGAACATGGTGAGCAACGCCTGCTACGCGACGAACGAGCGGCGGGTGACGACACCGGGAGCGGATGTGGCGGGCGGCCCGTACTCGCCTACGATTTGGCTCTCCACGCGCCGACTGGAGGACCACGTCGAGGTGCGCATCAAGGACAACGGCACGGGCATGCCGGCGGAGGTTGCGGAGAAGATCTTCAACCCCTTCTTCACGACCAAGCCGACGGATCAGGGAACGGGCCTTGGCCTCTCGCTCTCGAGCGACATCGTGCGACGGCACGGGGGCACGATCCGGGTGGACTCGGTCGAGGGCGAGTACACCGAGATGATCATCGAGTTGCCGCTCCATCGGCCCGCCGAAACGACGGCGGCTCCGGAAGAGGTTCCGGCCTAGGCTCGCCCGTTCACGATTACCCGGGCTCGAGTTCACCCTCAAGCGCGGCCAGCGTGACAATCGCACCTCCGTGTTCACCGCTCGGCCGGAGGGGCGCTGTCACGGCACGAGGCGCGGACGGGCAACCTATACTGGCGCCTAGGCTAGCGATCGAAGGGGGGCGGCTTGTCGAACGCCCGCACGCTCAGGAGTGTGGTCGCACTTGTCGCGGTGGCGGTTCTCTCTCTCTTCCTCTCCGGCACGGCCCATGCCCAGGACGGTGAAGGCGAAGCGTTCTCGGGCACGCTGCGCTTCGAGGGCGAGCCGGTCGAGGGCGTTCGTATCTTCGTCGAGGACAGCGCAGGGGAGCTGGCAGGCGAGGCGGTGAGCGGCGCCGACGGCAAGTGGCGGGTCGAGCTTCCGGGGCCGGGCACCTACCAGGCGACGATCGACACGGACACCCTCCCCGAGGGAGTCAGCCTGCGCGACCCGGAGCGGCAGACGCTGGAGGTGACCGTGACGGCGGGGAGAGCGCGGCCGCTCATCTTCGCCCTGGGCGAGCCGGCCAGCCGGGGGCCGACGGTCGGGGAGAAGCTCGCGCAGGCGGTTCTGAACGGGGTGAAGTTCGGGCTGATCATCGCGATGTGCGCGATCGGGCTGTCGCTCATCTTCGGGCTGACGGGACTGATCAACTTCGCGCACGGCGAGCTGGTCACGCTCGGGGCGATCCTGGCCTGGTACTTCAACGCGGACACCTTCGGGGCGCCGCTCATCCTCGCGGGTGTGCTGGCGGTGGTGGTGGCAGGGGCGGCAGGCGGGGGTGTCGAGTTCTCGCTGTTACGGCCCCTGCGAGCGCGGCGGCTGGGGGGCTTCCAGTTCATGGTGGTCACGATCGGGCTGTCGCTGCTCGCGCGACACGTGATGCTGCTGTTCTTCGGACCCGACCGGGAACGCTTCGTGGACTACGCGCTGCAGACGGAGTGGACGTTCGGGCCGTTCGCGGTAACGCCGCGGGACTTCACGATCATGGCGCTCTCGGCGGTGATCCTGATCGGGGTAGCGGTGTTCCTGCAGCGGGCGCGCACGGGCAAGGCGATCCGGGCGGTGGCCGACAATCCCGAGCTGGCGGAGTCGTCGGGCATCGATGTCGATCGCGTTGTCCTGATCGTGTGGATAGCGGGGGCGGCGCTGGCGGCCGTGGGGGGCGTCTTCTTCGGCTCGGTGGAAGCGGTGGACTGGCTCATGGGCTTCCGTCTGCTGCTGCTCATGTTCGCGGCGGTGGTGTTGGGAGGGCTGGGGACGGCCTACGGCGCGATGGTGGGAGGCCTGCTGATCGGGCTGGTGACGGAGGTGAGCACGGTGTGGGCGAGCCCCGAGATCAAGGCGGTCTTCGCGCTGGGCGTGCTGGTGCTGGCACTGCTCGTGCGGCCGCAGGGACTGCTGGGACAGCGGGAACGGATCGGGTAGATGGAATTCGACACCATCTTCGGGAACGCGGCGCGCGCGGGACTGGGCCCGCAAGCCGCGATCTTCGCGCTGGCGGCGATCGGCCTGAACCTGCACTTCGGCTACGCGGGCCTGCTCAACTTCGGGCAAGTCGGCTTCATGATGCTGGGGGCGTACGGCACCGCGATCGTGGTGGCGACGTGGGGCGGGTCGCTCTGGCTGGGGATCCCCTTCGGGCTGGGGTTGTGCGTCGCCTTTGCGCTGGCGCTGGGCATCCCGACGCTACGGCTGCGCAGCGACTACTTCGCCATCACGACGATCGCGGCGGCGGAGATCCTGCGGCTGCTGATCCGGTCCTCGCCGGCCACCGACGTGACCGGCGGGCCGTTTGGGCTACAGGCGATCGCGAACAGCTTCTACGACCTCAACTTCCTGCCCGACGGGAGGTTCGGGTGGGGGACGTTCACGTACTCGTCGAACCAGCTGTGGGTGATGCTCGTAGCCTGGATCCTCGTCGTCCTCTGCTCGGCGCTCGTCCTCGGCCTTATCCGGAGCCCCTGGGGGCGGGTGGTGCGCGCCATCCGGGAGGACGAGGACGCCGTGCTCAGCCTCGGCAAGAACACGGTCGCCTACAAGCTGCAGGCGCTGGTGATCGGAGGCATCATCGGGGGTCTGGCGGGGGTGATCGACGCGCTCCAGCAATCGGGCGTTGGGTCGGAGAACTTCGAGCCGCAGGTCACGTTCTTCGCGTGGGCGGCGCTCATCCTGGGCGGGCTGGCGACGACGGTCGGGCCGGTCGTGGGGGCGATGCTGTTCTGGTTCCTGCGGGAGGGGGTGGAGTCGTTCATCCGGCAGCTTTCGGAACAGGGCTGGCTGCCGAACGCGCTCGCGGATTTCCTCGACGGGGCCGAGGGGGCGATCAGCATCGCGCTCATGGGTGTCGGGCTCGTCGGGCTCATGGCGCTGCGACCGCAGGGCATCTTCGGCAGACGCAGGGACCTGCACCTGGGGACATGAGCGAGATGACGACGGCAAGGCCAGAGCTGACGCAGGCGGCGCTCGAAGCGGCCCCTCCGGGGAGACTGAAGGACAACCCCATCCTGATCACGTTCGGGATGCTGAAGACCTTCGGGGGCATCCGTGCGGTCGACATCGACCACCTCGAGATCGAGCGGGGCACGATCACCGCGATCATCGGGCCGAACGGGGCAGGGAAGACGACGCTCTTCAACCTGCTGACCGGATTCGAGCGTCCCGACCATGGATCGTGGCGGCTGGACGGACGGCGGCTGGGGGGCCTGCCCCCGCACCGCATCGCGCGGCTGGGGATGGTGCGCACGTTCCAGCTGACCAAGTCGCTCTCGCGGTTGACGGTGCTGGAGAACATGGCGGTGGCGGCGCAGACGCAACGCGGTGAGCGCCTGGAACGGGCGCTCCTGCGCTGGCTCTGGCAGCCGGAGGAGGAGCGCGTGATGACGCGCGCGTCGGAGTTACTGGAGCGCTTCGGGATCGCGCACATGGCGGACGAGCAAGCGGGCACGCTCTCCGGGGGACAGCGCAAGCTGCTGGAGATGGCGCGCGCGCTGATGGCGGATCCGCGCATGGTGATGCTGGACGAGCCCACGGCGGGGGTGAACCCGGCGCTCACGGAGTCGCTGCTGGAGCACATCCGGGACCTGAACGCCCAGGGAGTCACCATCGTGTTCGTGGAGCACAACATGGACGTGGTGATGGACATCAGTGACTGGGTGGTGGTGATGGCGCAGGGGCGGATCCTGACAGAGGGCCGGCCCGAGGAAGTGGCAGCGAACGAAGAGGTCATCGACGCCTACCTGGGCCGGGCTCACGAGGCAGCGGACGGGGAGGAGGACACGGGTGAGGAGGAAAGCGATGCCTGAGAGCAGACCGCTGCTGGAGGCGCACTCCCTCATCGCGGGGTACCTCCCGGGCGTGCCCATCCTGAACAACTGCAGCCTGAGCCTGAACGAAGGCGAGATCGCGGGCATCGTGGGCCCGAACGGGGCCGGAAAGTCGACGCTCCTGAAGGCGGCGTTCGGGCTGGTGCAGGTGTGGGAGGGGGACGTGCTGCTGCGGGGACGATCGGTGCTCGGCATGAAGCCCCACAGCCTCGTGACCGAGGGCATCGGCTACGTACCGCAGACGGACAACGTGTTCCCGCGACTAAGCGTGCGAGAGAACCTGGAGATGGGGCTCTTCCTGGAGCCGCGGACCTGGGGGGAGCGGTTTGGGGCCGTGGTGGAGCTGTTCCCGCTGCTGGCGGAGCGTGCGGGGCAGCGGGCGGGGGCGCTCTCGGGCGGCGAGCGGCAGATGCTGGCGATGGGCCGCGCCTTGATGATGAACCCCTCGGTGCTGCTGCTCGACGAGCCCTCGGCGGGCCTCTCGCCGAGGTACCAGGAGCAGGTGTTCGAGCAGGTGCTGGAGGTCAACCGGGCGGGTGTCTCCGTGCTGATCGTGGAGCAGAACGCACGGCGCTGCCTGCAAGTGGCGCACCGGGGCTACGTGCTGGACCAGGGGCGCAACGCCTACACGGGGCCGGGCGAGGAACTGCTCAACGACGAACGCGTGGTGGACCTGTACCTCGGGTCGCTGAGCGCACGCGCGCGGGACTGACAGGGACACGCCAAGGGGGCGCCGCGAGGCGCCCCCTCCGATTGTGCGTGGCGGTCCAGCCTCGAACTAGCGACTGAGGTCGAACACGGTGATCTGCTCGACGAGCTCGCCGCCTTCGAAGCGGCTGACCTTGTAGGTGGCGACGGTGGGATCGCCGCCATCGTCCAGCTTCAGCCTGCCGACCTTGCCAACGTAGGCCAGATCCTGGCCGGCATCGATGAGCGCGGCGCACTCGCCGTAGCTGGTGCACTCGGCTCCGTCACGGGTAACGGAACCGACGGCGCCGATGATGTCGTCACCGTCGGTGCTGGCAGCGGCCCTCGATGCAAGGGCGAGGATGATGGTGCAGTCGTACGACTGCGCGCCGAAGACCAGGTTGCCTTCCGCAACCTCGGCGAGGCGGGCGTTGAACTCTTCGTAGGCGGGAATCGCGGGCCCGGAAGCGACGAAGAGGGTGAGCCCATCCAGCACTTCGGGATTGGAGGCGTCAACGTCCTGCCAGAGTTCGGCAGAGTGCATGCCATCGGAACCGAACATCATGTCCGGGGAGAACCCGGCTTCAAGCAGGCCACGGAGCAGGCTGGTGCCATCGGGAATGAAGCTGATGAGCAGGATGGCATCGGGGCCGTAGCCCTTTACGGCCTCGACCTCAGCGCTGAAGACGGTGCTGTTGGGATCGTAGGTGGTGACGCTGGTCTCGGCGCCGACTGCCTGCAGGGCGTTGTCGACGAGGTCGCGGAGGGCCACGCCGTAGTCGTCGGCGCGGGCGAGGATAGCCACTCGTGTTCCACCCTCGCTCACGATCGTGTCCGCGATGACGGGCGCCACGATCGCATCGGAGGGGGCGGTGCGGAAGTAGTAGCCGGCGTTCGCCTGACCGGTGAACGACGGCGAGGTGTTGGAGGGCGAGCACTGCGGGATGCGCTCGTCGTAGAGCTTCTGGATGAAGGACTGGGAGATACCGGAGGCGGCAGCGCCGACGATGACGTGCGCCCCTTCGCCGAGGAGCCGGTTCACGGACTCGCCGGCAACATCGGAGTCGGTACCGCTGTCGGCGTAGGTCACCTCGACGTCACCGCCGCCGGCGACGATGTCCTCGATAGCGAGTCGCACCGAGGCGATCATGGGCACTCCGTACTCACCCAGGGCGCCGGTCTCGGGGAGAACGACACCGATGTGGAGGGTGGGGGCGGCGGGCGCATGCTGGGCGGGCGGTGGCGGGGCGACAAGGTCGCCGAGGTGGCTCTCCTTGTCGCCGATGGCGACGAGCACGCCGTCCTGGAACTGGGCGATGGCGTAGTTGCCGACGGTGGGGTCGCCAACCTCGTTGAGGTTGAGGGGACCGCTCACGCCGACGTAGTCGATGTCCTGTCCGTCCGCGAGGAGGGCTGCGCAGTCGGCGTAGCTGCGGCACTCGGTTCCGCCGTCGGTGAGCGTGCCAACGGCCGCGATGATGGCGTCGCCATCGGTGCTGCCGGCAGCCTGGGCGGCGAGGGCAAGCAGGACGACGCAGTCGTAGGACTGACCGCCGTAGATGAGGTTGCCGCCGGTAATCGTGCCGAGGCGCTGGTTGAATTCGGTGGAACCGCTGGCGCCGATGAGCTTCATGCCATCGAGCACGTTGGCGTTGTTGGGGTCAATCAGCTCCCAGAGGGTGGGGAAGAAGAGTCCATCTGCCGCGTACTGGGTCTCGGGGCCGAACCCGGCTTCGAGGAGGCCGCGGATGATGCTGACGCCTTCCTCGAAGGAGATGTGGACGATGGCATCGGGACCGTAACCCCTGGTGGCGGCGACCTCGGAATCGAACGAGGAGGCGCTGGGATCGAAGGAGATGATCCGCGACTCGGCGCCCAGCTCGTTGAGGGCGTGCACCATCAGGTTGGCAAGCGCATTCCCGTAGTCATCGGCACGGGCGAGGATGGCAACGCGGGTACCACCGTCGGCGACGACCTCGTCGGCGATGATGGGGGCGACGGCCTCATCCGGTGGAACGGTGCGGAAGTAGTAGGCGGCGTTCTCCTGCGTACTGAAGGAAGGAGAGGTGTTCGAGGGTGAACACTGGGGGATCTCCTCCTCGTAGAGGAGCTGGATGAACGACTGCGAGATGCCGGAGGCGGCCGCGCCAACGATGACATGGGCGCCTTCGCCGAGGAGCCGGTTCACCGACTCGCCGGCGATATCGGGATTGGTACCGGAGTCGGCGTAGGTGACCTTGATGGGGCCGCCGGCTTCGAGGATATCGGCAACGGCCAACCTGACCGACTCGATCATGGGGGGATTGAGGAAGCCGAGGGGGCCCGTCTCGGGGAGCACCACGCCGATGTGGAGCTCCACCGCCTCGTCGGGGGCCGGGGCTTCCGTCTCGGTCGCTTCGGTGGCGGGAGCCTGGGTGGGCTCCGGCGTCGGGTCGCCCTCGTCGTCTCCGCAGGCAGTCACCACTAGCGTCGCCATGAGTGCGAGCACCGCCAGCACAGTGACGAACGGGAATCTATTAGCGGAATACTTCACGAGGGCCTCCTCTATAGGTGCTGTGATGATACCGCGATCCTTATCGCGTGACCGCCAGTTCTATTGGTCGGGGGCGTCAAGCAGGTGACCCCTGGCGTTCTCGAAGGCTGCACCAGAGACGCCGGCGCCCCGCAGGTACGACTCGGCGCCGCCGTGCTCCTCGCGCAGCCAGGCGAGGAAGCGGCGCATGGCGTCGGCGGATGTTTCGAGGAGCCTGGCCCAGCTCTCGTGAGTCATGCCGACCGCCTCCATCTGGCGGCGGAAGCGGTCGACGTGGGGTTGGAGCAGGTCGCCGGTGAGGGCGTAGTCCCGGGCGATCGTCTCATCGTCGACGCCGAGGGAGGAGAGGAGGAGGGCAGCGCCGACGCCGGTGCGGTCGCGGCCGCCGGAGCAGTGGAAGACGAGGGGAGTGCTCGCGGCACTGGCCATTGCCTCGAAGAGGTCTCGGAAGGCGGCAGGGTTCCGCTCGGTCATGCGGACGTAGGCCTCGCACCAGTCGACGGTGTTGGCGACGTATTCCCTGACTCGTTCCCGGCGCTCCTCGGGAGTCGTGACGGTCTCGCCACCGATGGGTGCGTTGCGCCATTCGACGCCGTAGTCCTCGAAGGGCGAGATGCCGTCGGCCTCGAGCTCGGCGGCGTTGCGGAGGTCGAGGACGGTCCGGACTCCGAGGACGTCGCGCAGAGTGACCAGCCCTGCGGGGGTGATGGTGTGCATCATCCCGGAGCGGTAGACGAGACCGGAACGAACGACGAGGGCCTCGGCCGTGCGGTAGCCACCGAGGTCGCGGAAATTGACGGCGCCTTCAACAACGTCGTCCAGGACGCGGGGAGCAACGGACCGGGTGTTCGTCACGGGCCCCTCCTTCGCATCGAGAAGGGTGACAGGCAGCGGCTAACGGTCCACGAACCGCGCCACCCGAGACGGGCTAACGGACGGCGAGGCGATCGCGGAGGCGGGGCAGGACCTGCGTGGCGAAGCGCGTGACCGTGGCGGTGGTCTCGGCAGCGGGGAGGCCGCCCTGATCCATCTGGACCATGAGGAGGTCGACCCCGCCGGCGGCGCGAATACGCCGCTCGAGGTCCGTGACGACATCATCGACGCTGCCACAGACGGCCTGGGCCTCGGGAGTGGCGAGCGCCTCGAAGTGCGGGGGCAGCGGGCCCTCGGCTCCGGCGACATCGCGGAGCACCCAGGAGAGGTAGCCGGTCTGGAAGGGGCGCCAGGACTCGACCGCCTCGGCGGTCGTGCCGGCGCCGACGTGGCAGTGGGTGTGCAAGGCCACGCGCCCGGCCTGAGGGTCGTGGCCCGCGCGCCGCCAGCCCTCGCGGTAGCGCTCGACGAGGCCGGGCGGGGCATCAACGCCGACGGAGACGGTGGGGATGACGATAGGACAGGCGAGGGCGACGGCACGGTCGACGGATTCGGGGGAGCTGGCGGAGAGCCAGATCGGGGGGTGGGGCCGCTGGACGGGGCGGGGATGGACGGTCACGCCGTCGAGCGGCGGGCGGAAGGTCCCGGACCAGGTCACGCGCTCCTCGGTCCAGAGGCGACGGAGCAGGTCGACGGATTCGGCGAGCATCTCGGCGGAGCGCTCCTGGTCCTGGCCGAACTGGGCGTAGTGGGCGCGGTAGACGCCGCGCCCACCGACGAGCTCGGCGCGGCCGCCGGAAAGCACGTCGACGGTGGCGTAGTCCTCGGCAAGGCGGACGGCGTCGTGATGGGGGAGGAGGGAGACGGCGGTGGAGAGGCGCAGGCTGGTCGTGCGCTCGGCAACGGCCGCGAGGATGGGGGTGGGGGAGGAGAGGATGTACTCGCTGAAGTGATGCTCCCCGAGGTGGTATGACCAGAAGCCCAACGCCTCGGCCAGTGCGCCAAGATCGACGAGCTGGCGGAAGCGCTCGTGCGGGCTCAGGCGTGCGCCAGTGTGGGGGTGGGGGAGGTTGTCGCCAAGGGAGACAAGGCCAACGTCCACGATGCGTTCCTCGGAGCCAGCGCGCGCGCTCGATGCGAGCGCGCACGCTAGCACGTCCGCACTAGCAACGTCGGAGGCGGCGCCTCCCCGCCACTCCCAGGACGCCCGCGAGGGCGAAGGCGAGCAGCGCCATCAGCACCGGCGAAGGGGATCCGGTGCCGGACGCGGGTGCGACGCCGGTGGCGGGAGGGGCCGGCGCGTCGGAGTCCTCTTCGCCGGCGGGGACCTCCGCCTCGGGTTCGAGGAAGACGCTGCGGCCCTCGCCGCCGGGGGCGTAGCGAGGGTCCCCGGCGGAGACCCTTCCGAGCGTCTGCAGGTACTCGCGCAGGGCCTGCTCGTAGCTGGCGGTGATCTGCAGTTTGTCCGGGTTGCTCCCGAGCACGGTGTAGCCGTCGCCTCCGTCAGCGACGAAGCTGCTGGTCACGACGATGACGGCGGGCGCCCCGTCCACGACCGCGCCGCCCGCCACGATGGGAGCGCCGTCCGCCAGGGTGAGGCTCACCACACGATCCCCGGGGGAGCGGGAGGGATCGTAGACGGCGATGATCCCGCTGATCTGGAGGAAGGCGCCACTGGGGGCGGGGTATCGCGCACCGGAGACCTCGAAGGCGGCCTTGAGGTCGGCGGGGGAGACGTTCCTGACGACCGAAACGGCGTTGGGGAAAGGAAGCACGTCGAGCGTATTGACGAGGAAGATTTCCCCGGGAGCGGCGCCGCTCGTGGGGAGCGTGTCGCCGGCGTTCTGGCGGATGCCGCCGCTGTTCTGGATGGCGATGACGGGGTTGCCGGGACCGCGTTCGGGCAGGCCCAGGCTGTCGGCGATCCGGTCGTAGGCATGGAGGAAGGAATCGGCGACGAGGTTGCCGGCGTTGCTCTCACCGCCGCGCAGGCCGGTACGCGAGACGTCGAGCAGGACCTCGGTGGTCGCGATGGACGTGCTCGCGAGAACGGCAAGGCAGGCGGCCACGGGCTCTTCGACCAGGTCGATGAGGGCGGGGTCCGGGGTTACGACGCCGGTGAAGCCCGCGGCTGCGGCGGCCTCGCTCTCGGGGACGACGGGGCGGGGGTAGCTGGTCGCAGCGACGATGCTCGTGACCTCGCCCGCCGCGTCGAAGACGGCATCGAGGCGGCCGGCGTACTTGTAGTTGCCCGCCGTGGTCACGATGTAGACGGTTCTGCCATCGGCGTCGGCAGCTTCCAGCGGGTACTCGCCCTCGATCGGAGCGCGCTCGCCGGGGAGGACCTGGAGGGAAGCCTCAACGGCGGGGTTCCGGAGGAGGTAGTGGCCGCCGCCGGAGACAGTGATGTCGACGCCGTGCAGCAGGGCGACGATCTCCACATCCGCGGCGACGCTCTGGAGGTGGCTGACGAAGATGATCTTGTTCACGCCCCGCTCGAGCAGGCGATCGATCTCGGACTGGACGGCGGCCGCAGTCGTGGCGAGGTCGGGGGTGACGGTGACGTTCCGGGGGATGGAGATGGTAGCCAGGCCCGGGGTGGTCGCGCCCACGAGGCCGAAGCGGGCTCCCGTGACGGGATCGGCGAGGACCATGGAGCGCCCGATCACGCGGCCATCGGTGACGGGCAGGGCGATGAGGCCGTCATCATCGACGAGATCGGCGAAGCCAGGCTCACCGGAGAAGTCGAGGTTGGCGCTGAGGAAGGGTTGACCCTCGAAGCTGCGGATGAAGCGCTCGAGGACATCGGGGGTGGCGTCGAACTCGTGGTTGCCGATGACGTGGGCATCGTAGGGAATGGCGCTCTGGGCGACCGCGTCGAAGAAGGGGCTGCCTTCTCGCTGGCCGCAGATGAAGGCGGCGGACGAGAGGAAGACATCACCGGCGTAGACGGCCACGACTGCGTTCCCGCGGGCGCGGGCGCCGGCGATCTCGCGGTCGATGACGGCCTTGAAGGCGGCGATCCCCGCCACGCGCACCTCGACGGCGGCGCCGTCGATTTCGACCGTGTTGGTGAGCGGAAGCAGGGTCGACTCGCCGTCGTTGTTGTGGAGGAGGGTGAGCGTCACCTCGCCGCCGTCCTGCGCGCCAGCGGTGGGGAGGGCGGGATCGCGGTCGAGGGCGGGCAACAGCGCCAGGGCCGCCGCAAGAACAGTGACGGCGAGCAGCATGGTTCGCATACGCAGCAAGGTTCACCCTCAGGCGCGGAGAGGGACGGCGCTCGCCCGCGGAGTCCGGCGAGCCTACGCGCGGCCAGGTCACCGCGCCAGCGAGGAGGCCCGCGGCTGCCCCGGCGAGCACCAGCCAGACGGCCAGCGGTCGAGAGGCACGACACCGGCCCCGCGGAGCGGCGGTGTGAACGGGGTGGGCCGGCTAGTAGAGGCGCGCGGCTTCAGCTTCGAGCTCGCGCTGCTCGGCTTCGTCCATGGGGAGCCAGTCGCGGGCGGTGGCGACGTTGTCGTGGATGCGGGAGGGGTAGCGGGCTCCGGGAATGGCGACCGAGACGGCCGGCTTCGACCAGACGTAGCGGAGGAGGTTGGCAGGGGTGAGAGGGCCGTCGTAGCCCTCGGCGATGCGTCCCCGGATGGCGCTCGTCCGGCCGGAGCCGCCGACGGGCCGCATGACGATGACGCCCACATCGTGCTCGGCGGCGAGGTCGATGAGGGAGGCGGTGACGGGATAGAAGGCGGAGTACTCGAGCATGACGGTGTCGAACTCGCCGCAGGTGATGGCATTGCCGACGATCTCGGCGGTGTGGGAGGAGATCCCGATGTGATCGATGAGGCCACGGAAACGAGCGGCCTGGAGTCCGGCGAGGGCGCCATCCTCGTGCATGACCGCGTCCCAGGCTTCGGGGGTGGAGACATCGTGGAGCTGGTAGAGGGCAATGCGCTCGCGGCCGAGGGTGCGGAGGGAGCGGTCGATGTCGTACTGGGCGCCGTTGGCGGTGCGGCTGAATGTCTTGCTGGCGAGGCAGAGGTTGTCGGGCGAGTCGGTTTCGCGGAGGGCCTGGGCGATGAGCATCTCGCTTCCGGCGTACTCACGGGCGGTATCGATGAAGGTGATCCCGGCCTGGAGGGCGGCCTCCAGGGTATCGCCGCCCTCGGGGGAGGTGGGGGTATCCATGGCGCCGAGGCCGAGCTCGGGGACCATGAGACCGGTCCGGCCCAGCCTGCGCCGCTTCAGCTCGGTCACCGCGCCTAGCCGAACGTCATCCGGGGGACGGAGCTGGGTGTCGGGGCGGGGTACTTCTGGGGCGGACGGGCCACGGAGGGGCGCTCCTCGCGGGGGATGCGGTTGAAGGCGACGCGCATCGCCTCGTACGAGTCGTGCCAGGCGCGGAGGGCCCGCGCGATGGCCAGCGCATCGGGGAGATCGGCGGCCTGGACCGTGCGGGGCATGTTCTCGGGCGGCTCCACCTCCGTACCGACGACGGCAGCGCGGCGCCAGTCGATCAGGGCCTGACGGGCGCCGGGAGTGGCATCGACGAGGGCGATGGCCGCCTCGGTGGCAGCAAGGAAGGCCTGGCGGGCCTCCTCGTAGCTGGCAGGGAAGTCCTCGATACCGACGTAGACGCCATCCTCGCGGACCTCGACTCGGTGGGCGGGGGGGCCCTCCTCGTAGGTGGGAGATGGGTGGCCGTCGTGGGGGTCGAACTCGTAGTTGTGGAGGGGACAGACGAGCCAGCCGCGCTCGATGTAGCCCTCGCCGAGGGGGGCGTTCTCGTGGGGGCAGCGGTTGTCGAGAGCGCCGAAGCGGCCTTCGTGCAGGGTAAGCACCACCACGTTGCGTCCCGCGAGGACGGTCTTGATGTCGCCTTCTTCAAGATCGTCGGGAGAGGCGACCCGGAACCAGTCGATTTGCGCCACGGCAGGATGATAGCGCGGGGCGGCCTTCCCAAGAATTGCAAGAGTTCGTGACGGGCATGTCGCGATTGACTTAGACTGCCGCCCAATCTGCACCCGGGAGAGCACGATGCGAGAAAGCTACTGGGGGCGCTACTGGAGGCGCAGACGATCGCGGCGGAGCTTCCTTATTGGAGGCGCGGCGCTGGCAGCAGGCTCGGCCGGACTGGTGGCCGTTGGCTGTGGTGATGACGACGACGACGATGCCGAACCGGCCGAGCCGGACGCACCCGAGGAGACGGCAACCGCCGCTCCGGAGGAAACCGCCCAGGCCACGGAAGCGCCGGCCCCCGCCGACGGCCCAATGCCGGGCGGCGTTTTCCGGCAGCACAAGACCCAGGTCGACGACGGGATCGATCCGGGGCTGAAGGTCATCAACAACAACGAGATCCTGGCTCGCATCTACAACCACACCCATCTCTACAAGGTCTCGACGAACGAGTTCCTGTTCGATGCGGCGACGGCGATGGAGCAGCCGGACAACACGACGATCATCTTCCCGCTGCGGCCGGGCATGACCTTCCACCACGATGGAAGCCCGGTGACGGCCGAGGACGTGGCAAGCACGTGGAGCCGCTTCCCCTCGCTGCTGGCGGACCAGGGTTCGCAGGTGAACGAGGCGAACTGGGGCTTCATGGACACGATCACGGCCGCCGACGAGTTGACGGCGCAGGTCGCACTGAAGGCTCCCGCCGCTTCGGCGCCGGTGCTGATGGCCGCGACAAGCTACGGCATCGTCTCGAGGACGCTGCTGGAGCAGCAGGCGAACGGCAACGTGCAGGAGCTGGATGCGGGCGCGGGACCGTACGTGATCGAACAGCGCGACGCGGCGGGGGTGGCCCTTGCTCGCTACCCGGACTACTACGCGCACGAGAACCCCTCGACGCACTTCCTGGAGGGCGCTCCCTACATCGACCGGCACGAGACACGAATCATCGTGGACCGGGCGGCGGCGAAGGCGGCGTTCCTGGCGGAAGACATCGACTACATCCCCGGGATCGCGGACCGCATCGAGTTCGAGGAGTTCACGGGAGACGATCGCTTCGTGTCGAAGGAAGTAGCTTCGACAGAGGCGCGCTTCCTCGCGTACGACAACATCAAGTTCGTCGACAAGCGGGCGCGGGAAGCGGTTTCCTACGCAATCGACT
>DAOUID010000118.1:0-4701 GCA_034428315.1 Dehalococcoidia bacterium | reverse complement strand
GGCCTCATCCCCCGCCAGATGTTCGACGTGCCCCTGCAGGCCGCGATCGGTGGCCGTATCATTGCCCGCGAGACGGTCCGCGCGCTGCGCAAGAACGTCCTCGCCAAGTGCTACGGTGGCGACATAACGCGAAAGCGGAAGCTGCTCGAGCGGCAGGCCGAGGGCAAGAAGCGCATGAAGCGCGTCGGCAACGTTGAGATTCCGCAGGAGGCATTCATGGCCGTCCTGCAGCTACGTGAGGACTAGGAGCAACAGATGATCAAGGCGTTCGTGCTCATCGTCGTCGACCCCGCCGAGACCCAGCGTGTCTTTGAGTCGCTGCAGGATGTCGACGGTATCGCCGAGGTCTACCAGGTCATGGGGCCCTACGACATCGTGGCGGTCATCGAGGCCCCCAGCATCACGCAGGTGCCGGCGCTCATCAGCCAGCACATCCGCGTGGTGGAGGGCATCGAGAGCACGACCACCTGCGTCACCTTCCCCGACGCCTAGCACCCTCTCGCTGCCGTACACTCCTTGCCGTACACTGGAAGCCGTACGGTGGTTTCCGTACGGGAGCAGGCATGGCAGCGCGCCTGGAAGTACGGCTGGACGACGAGCGCAAGCAGCGGCTCGATGAACTGGGAAAGGCCGAGGGGCTGTCCACGTCCGAGGTGGTCCGGCGCCTGATCGACGATGCCTGGGAGGAGGTCATGCGTGCTCGCCGCATCGCTGCGGTGGAGCGCATGGCGCGGCTGGAGGTCGAGGTTCCTCCGGATCCCGAAACGCTGTCGCGGGAGCTTGAGGAGACCTATGAGCCCGGCGGCCTTTCTTGACACCAACGTCCCCATCTACGCTTCGGGGGGCGCCCACGAGAAGAAAGCCCCGTGCCTGCAAGTCATGACCTTGGTCGCAACTCATCCGCGTGCTTTTGTGACCGACGTCGAGGTCCTTCAGGAACTCATGCACCGCTACCTGGCCTCCGGCCGGTGGAACCTCGGGAGAGAGGTACTCCGGACGTTCGCTGAGGTCATGAGAAACCGAATTGAACTGGTCCAGCTATCGGATATTGGCGTGGCCTCAGGTCTCGCGGATGAGCATCCGGGAATAGGCGCCAGGGATCTCCTCCATGCGGCTGTCATGCGGCGGCTCGGTATCGAGCGCATCATCTCCGCCGACCGGGACTTCGACCGCCTGCCGGGCATAGTGCGGCTCGACCCCGTGGACGTAGATGCCTGGGAGAGCTCGGTCCTGTCCGCGTAGACAGCGACCAGGCGCCCTAGAAGATGCTCGCGTCGCTCTCTTCTTCCGTCTCGCCAATGGCCTGCTCCGTCGTGATCAGGCCCCGGCCGTGGATGAGGCGCCGGCCGGCGGCCTCGTAGGGCGTGTTCCCCTCCGCGTCCGTCCCCAGCGCCCGCTGCACGAGCGAGAAGAGCGTGTCGGCGGTGACCAGCGCGTAGCCGTAGTTCTCGCAGGCGATGCGCAGGGCGTCCGTGTACTGGCTGCGGCGGCCCGGCGGGCTGGTTGTCCGCCTCCCGTTCGCCACGATGATCCCGCGAAGCTGCTCCCCCTCGTCGAGCAGGCGCCGCTCCAGGCGCCGCTGGAGACGCACGTACGGCCACTCGGCCACCTCGTCCTGCGTGCTCTCGACCTCCACCAGGGCGGTGTGCTCACCCTCGGTGACGGCGAGACCCTCGTCCGCCTCCGCGGCTGTGAGCCCAACCAGCGCCAGGGCGTCGCCCACGGCCGCCTCGAAGGCGGGGCCGCTGGCCCAGAGGAGCCGCCGATGGGCGGTCAGCCGGCCGAGCCGTTCGTTGACGGCTGCCGTCCTCGCCACCGCCGCCGACTCCGCTTCCTGCGCCTCCTCCAGCTCCGCCTCGATCTGCTCCGAGCCGGGAAGGGCGTAGGTGCGCGTCCACGTCGGAGGGTCCTCGTTCCTGACGCCCGTCGCCACCTGCGTCATCGCGTCGACCAGCTCCTGGGCCAGCCTGGCGCGTGTCGTTCCCGTGACGCTCGCGAACACGGGGGTCACGACCACGTGGCCGGCGAGGACGTCGAACTCGGCGGCGATGGGCATGTTCGCGCCACCGGTCGCGATGACGTGCCCCTCGCGGTCCGCCGTCAACACGGCCGGGTCGAGCACGGCCCGGTAGGTGATGTGGCGGCGGTACTCGCGCAGCACCCCGCTGAGCGGGTGCTGGTCGTCCGCGATGCGGATGTTCTTCCCCTCGGCCGCCCGCACGTGGGGCGGATTCCAGCCCCCGCCCTTCGGCGCCGGCAGCCAGCTGTAGCGGTCGAGCCCCTCGAAGCCGACGACTCCCGGCAGGACCGCGTTGGGGCGCCCAACCACGAACAGCGTGCCGCCCTGCTCGAGCAGCCGCTCCGCTTCCTCTGCCCGCCGCAAGAGCTGGTCCGCGGCGGAAACCTGCGTCGCGGTTGTCGCCCCGTTGACGACCGGACGCCCGTCCTGCGCATTGAAGGGGCGTTCTCCCTCGAGCAACTGCTGCACCGCCGCCGTAATCGCTTCCGGGTCGATGAACGCTGCCTCGTAGTCCGTGAGGCTGGGGGCGTTCAGCACCGTGTGGTTGTCCACGATCGGATTGGGCAAGGAGTACCCGATAGTCAGGATGCGCATGGCTACTGCTCCCTTGGCATGATGGTAGCGAGGTGGGCAAGGAGGTCCGCGCGGATCTCCGCGCGGTCGAGTGCGGCCGCGACGGCGGCGGCGATTGCCCCCGCCGGCCGTCCCGCATCGTAGCGCCGGCCCTCGAAGCGGCAGGCGTACACCGGCTCGCCCGCCGCGACCTGTCCGGCGATGGCGTCGGTCAGCTGGAGCTCGCCGCCTGCTCCGGGTTCCAGCTTGTCGATCTGGTCGAATATCGAGGGGCCGAACACGTAACGCCCGACCACACCGAGATCCGAGGGCGCCTCGTCCGCCGCGGGCTTCTCCACGACCCCGCGAAGGCGGGCGGGGTTCCCCGGCCCCTCGGGGTCCACGATGCCGTACTGCGGGATCTGCGCCGCCGCGACCTGCTGAACCGCGATGACCGCGGCCGCGCCGTAGCCCTCGTACGCCGCGACGAGCTGCGCGGTGCAGGGCGCAGCCCCGAGGATGATGTCGTCCGGGAAGAGGAGGGCGAAGGGTTCGCCCTGCAGGTGGGGTTGCGCTTGCTGGACCGCGTGGCCGGTACCCAGCGGCTCCCGCTGCTCGACGAAGGTGAACGTGGCCAGGCGCTCGGGCGCCACCACGCGCTCGATCAGGGCCGCGTTCCCGCGCGCCCGGGCGATCGCTTCGGTGCGCGAACCCCCGCCGAAGTGCTCGCGGATGGCTCCCCGGTCGGGCGCCAGCACCATCACGATCTCCTCAATGCCGGCCGCCGCCGCTTCCTCGACTGCGTACTGGATGATGGGCCGGTCGACGATCGGCAGCATCTCTTTGGCGACGGACTTGGTGGCCGGCAGCATGCGGGTGCCGAGCCCGGCCGCGAGGATGACCGCTCGTCGCACGCTCGCCATAAAGGCATGGTAGAGCGCGAGGCCCTTCCGATATACAGGGCGCAAATGGGGGTGCTATCATCCTCCGCACGTTCAACGGGGAGCAGCTTGAGAAAACGACGCTCGAAGGTTCCGCCCAAGCCACCGCCGCCGCAGCCGCGCATTAACGAGCGCATTCGCGTTCCCGAAGTGCGGGTCATCGACGAGCAGGGTCAGCAGGTCGGCGTGCTCCCAACCGCAGATGCAGTCGCCATGGCTCGCGAACGCGACGTCGACCTCGTCGAGGTCTCCGGCCAGGCCACCCCTCCCGTCGCCCGCCTCATGGACTTCGGCCGCTTCAAGTACGAGCAGTCGAAGAAGGAGAGCGAGGCGCGCAAGCACCAGGCCAAGACGCGCCTCCGCGAGGTGCGCATGAAGCCGAAGATCGACGTCCACGACATCGACTTCAAGACGCGCACCGTCGAGAAGCTCCTGCGCCAGGGCGACAAGGTGAAGGTCACCGTGATGTTCCGCGGGCGCGAGATCACCCACCCGCAGATTGGCAAGAACCTCCTCGATCGTATCTTCGGGAACCTTGAAGATGTAGCGACGAAGGAGAAGGACGCAGCGCTCGAAGGCCGGCACATGTCGATGATCCTGATTCCCGACAAGCGCGGGATCGCGGCGCGGGACCGCGCCGCCCAGCTCGAGGCGGAAGCCCAGAACGGCGCCGCCCAGCCGGAGGAAGAGCCCGAGAGCGAGAGCGGAGAACCGGTCACCGCGGCCGCGTCCGGGGACTAGCCAGTGCCAAAGCTCAAGACCCACAAGGGCGCCGCCTCGCGCTTTCGCGTAACCGGCGGCGGCAAGATCATGCGAATGTACGGAAGCCGTAACAAGTTTCGGCGGAAGAAGCGCAAGCCCGTCCGCGTGAAGTACGGCCGCACCGTTCCCGTCTCCGCGTCGCAGTCCCGGACCATCCGGGAGATGCTCAGCAACTAGCCCGCTCACCCGGCCCGCGCCGGGTTTACGAAGGAGCCCATCCCATGAGTCGAGTGAAGCGGGGCGTCACCTCGCACCGCCGCCACAAGAAGATCCTGTCCCTGGCGAAGGGCCACCACGGCCAGCGCCATCGCGTCTTCCGGCGAGCCAACGAGAGCGTCATGCACGCCCTCCGCTACAGCTACGAGGACCGCCGCGCCCGCAAGGGCGACTTCCGCCGCCTCTGGATCATCCGCATCAACGCCGCCG
>DAOUID010000117.1:0-4597 GCA_034428315.1 Dehalococcoidia bacterium | reverse complement strand
TCGGTCAGAAAGAGGCTGCTGTCCGCCCCTGCCCAGCGCTCGTCCGAGCTCGGGAAGTGTGCCCCGAGGTCGCCCAGCCCCGCCGCCCCCAGCACCGCGTCCGCGATTGCGTGAAGCAGCACGTCCGCGTCGCTATGTCCCGCCAGCCCCACGTCCCCCTCGATCGCGACGCCCCCCAGCACGAGCCTGCGCCCTTCCTCGAGCCGGTGCAGGTCCTCCCCGATGCCGACCCGCATCAGCCCGCCCCCCGCTCCGCCAGCAGCGCACCCGCCAGCACGAGGTCGATCGGCCGTGTGACCTTCAGGTTCGCCGGGTCGCCCTCGACCACCCGGACCTCCAGCCCCGCCCGCGCCAGCATGGCCGCGTCGTCCGTTTCGTCGCCGTCGGAGAGCGCTGCCGCCTCCAGCCACGCCTCGCGGCGCACCACCTGGGGCGTTTGCGCCGCCCGCAACCGCTCCCGTGCCGGACTCGCCAAGATCGCCCCCCCTTCCACCTCCTTGATGGTGTCCGTCACGGGCCCCACCAGGATTGCCCCCGCTGCCTTCGCGGCTTCCGCCACGCAGAGGTCGATCAGCTCCGGCGTCACCAGCGGCCGCGCCCCGTCGTGGATGGCCACGTACTCGCTCGCGACCGCCCGCAGCCCCGCTTCCACGCTGTCCCGCCGCCGCGCGCCCCCGGGCGCCACCGCCGCCAGCGCCTCCCCCAGTACCTCCCGCCCGATCGCCTCCAGCGCCCCCACCAGATCCTCCCGGCCGACGATGGCCACCCCTCGAACCGACTCGGCCGCCGCCAGCGCTGCCAGCGACCACGCGATCAGCGGCCGGCCGTTCAGGTTCGCCAGGAGCTTGTCGCCCTCGCCGAAGCGCGTTGAGCGCCCCGCCGCCACGACCACGGCATCGACCCGCATGGCCGCACACTACACCGACGCCCGCTACCATGTGAGTGGCGCGGCTCACGCCGCTCCACGAGGAAATCGATGAGAATCGAGATCGACGAGCTCCTCGCTCGCGTCACGAAGCCGGGCCGCTATACGGGCGGCGAGTGGAACTCGGTCACGAAGGACTGGGACGCCGCCACCGTGCGCGTCGCCCTCGCCTACCCGGACGCCTACGACATCGGCATGTCGAACATGGGCCTCGGCATCCTCTACGACCTCCTCAACGCCCGCGAGGACGTCGTCTGCGAGCGCGTGTTCGCCCCCTGGCCCGACATGGAAGCGGAGATGCGCCGCGAGCAGGCTCCCCTCTGGAGCCTTGAGACGCGCCACCCCGTGCGCGACTTCGACGTCCTCGGCTTCACCCTCCAGTACGAGCTGACCTACACGAACATCCTCAATATGCTCGACCTCGCCGGCATCCCAACTCGCTCCCGCGACCGTGGCGAGGACGACCCCGTCGTTATCGCGGGAGGAAGCGCCGCCTTCAATCCCGAACCGCTCGCCCCCTACATCGACGCCTTCGTCCTCGGCGAGGGCGAAGAGGCCATCGGCGAGCTTGCCGACCTCGTCCGCGCCTGGAAGCGGGAAGGCGCCCCCCGCGCCGCCCGCCTGCGCGACCTGCTCGCCATGCCCGGCGTGTACGTGCCCGCCTTCTACGAGGCGCGCTACGACGAGATCGGCCACTTCGCCGCCCTCGAACCCATCGACCCCGCCGCGCCTCCCGTCGTCCAGCGCCGCGTCGTTGAGGCCCTTCCGCCCGCCCTCACCAAACCGATCGTCCCCTTCCTCCAGACGGTTCACGACCGCGCCGCCGTCGAGATCCAGCGCGGTTGTACGCAGGGCTGCCGTTTCTGCCAGGCCGGCATGATCTACCGCCCCACGCGCGAGCGCAGCCCCGAGGAGGTCGTCGAAGCCACCCGCCAGCTCCTTGCCAACACCGGCTACGAGGAGCTCTCGCTGCTCTCCCTCAGCACCACCGACCACAGCCGCATCGTGCCCATGGTCGAGGCTCTCACCACGGCCTTCCCCGACCTCAAGATCTCCCTCCCCAGCACCCGCGTCGACAGCTTCTCCGTCGATGTCGCGAACGCCATCGCCAAGGGCAAGAAGCACACCCTCACGCTCGCCCCCGAAGCCGGAAGCCAGCGCCTCCGCAACGCCATCAACAAGCTCGTCAGCGAGGAAGACCTCTTCGGGGCCGCCTCCAACGCCTTCGCCCGCGGCTGGACCAGCGTCAAGATGTACTTCATGGTCGGCCTCCCCTCGGAGTCGATTGAGGACGTGCAGGGCATCGTCGACCTCGGCCGCCGGGTCAAGGAGATCGGCCGCGAGCACGCCGGGAAGCGCGCGCGTGTGCGCGTCAGCACCAGCAACCACGTGCCCAAGGCCCACACCCCCTTCCAGTGGGCCCGCCAGGAGACCGCCGGGGAGCTCACCCCCAAGCACCGCCTGCTCAAGGACGGCTGCCGCGCCGCCGGCGTCGACTTCTCTTGGAACGACCCCGCCGACAGCCGCATCGAGGTCATCCTCAGCCGGGGCGACCGCCGCGTCGCCGAGGCCGTCGAGCACGCCTGGCGCGCCGGCGCCACCTTTGACGCCTGGAGTGAGCACTTCCGCCCCGAGCTCTGGGATGACGCATTCGCCGCGACCGGCGTCGACGGGGACTGGTTCGCGCACGAGGAGTGGGACACCTTCGCCCCCCTCCCCTGGGACCACGTCGCCAGCGGCGTCAACAAGAGCTACCTGCGCGGCCAGTGGCGCGACGTCTTCCGCGAGCACACCGTCGGCGATTGCCACCACGGCGCCTGCAACGTCTGCGGTGTCCAGGACGTCCCCGTGGGCGACTGCACGGTGAAGATCGGCGAGCTGATCGAGATCCGCCGCGGCTCCCGCACCTTCGAGGGCGAGCCCCTCGAACTGGTCTAGCGCCCCCGCGGTCCCATGCCGGGAGCCTATAGCCACATCTGTGCCTATACTCGACAGGCGTGAGCCTTACCGCGGAATACCGCACCCAGCTGATCGCCAGGCTCCGCGCCACAACCGTCGACCTTGCCTGGGCCGCGCGCGACCTCCCCACCGACCAGCTTCTCTGGACCCCCGATACCGAAGAGTGGTCCATCCACGAGCACGTCGCCCACCTCGTCGACATGGAGGAGCGCGTCTACCTGCCTCTTCTCCGCTGGGCGGCCATCCCCGACATGCTCGAACCCGCCGACTACAGCCGCCGTGTGTGGCGCGATGAGCGCTACGACGCCCGCGTCGCCATGAGCGACCTCATGGAGCAGCTCAGCCGCCTCCGCGACGAGGAGTTCGACGTCTTTCGCGAACTCGATGACAACGCCTGGCTTCGCGTCCGTGACGACGGGCACTGGGGCCCGCTGAACTGCCAGTGGATCGCCGAAGTCGTCTACCGCCACGCCCTCGACCACCTGCAGGGCGCCATGGGCCTGCGCGGTGACGTGAACCTTGCCGCCCTCCACCGCGGCGTCGCGGGCAGCGTCTAGATGCGCCTCCGCAGCATCCTTCGCGCCCGCGACGGCGATTCCCTCCCCGCTGCCCTTAAGTCGGACGCCGACGCCATCCTCCTCTCCCTCACCGACGAGACCGAGGCCATCGACGAGCTGCGCGCCGCGGTTTCCGAGGCCGTGGACCGCGTCGCCGAGGCCGGCAAGACCGTGCTGGTCGCCGTGAACCACCCCCGCACGCAGCTCACCCGCGGCGACCTCGACGCCGTCACCGGGCCGGGGCTGGCCGCTGTCCTCCTCCCGCACTGCACCGAGCCACAGGACGTACGCGATACCGCCGTCCTCCTGCGCGAGTTCGAGCACGCTCGCGGCATCGAGCCCGGTCAGGTTGCCCTCCTCCCCGTCATCGACACCGCCCGCGGGCTCCTGCGCGCGGGCGAGAGCCTTGCCGCAGCTCCCCGCACGGCCGGCCTCGTGCTCGCCTCCGAGCCCTTCGCCCGCGACGTGGGCGCGCGCCTCGAGGAGAGCGGCCCCCGCCTCGCCTTCGCCCGCGGCTCCGTCGTGACCGCCGCCGCCGCCCACGAGGGCGTCGCCCTCATCGATGGCAGCTCCCTCGAGCTTCGCGACATGGCTAACTACGGCTTCGCCGGCGCCGTCCTCGATGACCCCAGGCTCGTCGCCGTCGCCAACGATGTGTTCGAGCCCACCCCCTCCGTCCTCAAGCGCGCCCGCGCCGACATCGAGGCGTACGAGTCGCGCCCCGAGGGCTCCTGGGTGGCGCGCCGGGATGGGAACGTCGTCGACGCGCCCCGCGCCCGGCAGGCGCGCCGCACCCTCGATAGCGCTTCAGACAGCGGCTGAGCCTGCCCAGCGCCTCGCCAGCTCGCGCAACAGGGCTGCCGCGTTCCGCATCGAGGCGTCCCGGTCCGGCTCGATCTCGGCGAGCGTGCGCACCTCCTCCGCAGTCCCCTCCGCTCGCCCCGCGAGCACCGCGCAGGGAATCCCCGCCTTCGCCGCCATCTCCCGTATCCGCCCCACGGTCTTCCCCTGGTCCGACTGACCGTCGAAGCTCCCCTCCCCCGTCACGACCAGGTCTGCCCTGCCCAGCCGCTCCGCCAGCCCCGTCGCCTCCGCCACCACGTCGAAGCCGCTCATGATGCGCCCTCCCAGGAACGCGACCAGCCCCCCCCCCAGC
>DAOUID010000116.1:0-6241 GCA_034428315.1 Dehalococcoidia bacterium | reverse complement strand
TCGAACTGGTCGGGGGTGTCGATCGAGTAGTAGAGGGCGAGGCGAGGGCAGGCCACTTTGACCTCGCGGAGGAGGGGCCAGTTCTGAGAGGAGGCGATGACCTCGACACCTTCTCCGTAGGCGGCCAGAACCCGTCGAAGAATCTGGGGGACCTTGCCGAGGCCGTTCTTGAGGTCGAGGAGGACAGCGGCGCGGCCCTGGCAGTCCACCAGCAGATCCTCGAGGTGGTAGGGCGGGCGAGGGGCGGTTCTGAGGTACCAGAGCTCGTAGAGGATGGGGAAGGGGCCGGGGAGGCGGCGTTCGTGGCGAGCCTCGAGGCGCCCGCGGTGGAGCCAGAGGTCGACCTCGACGAAGGCGGCCCGGGAGGCGAGGGCCTCGCGGGCCTGCGAGAAACCGTTTCCCCCGCCGTGGGCGATGAGTGCGGGGCGCGCGGGGGCGTCGGGGGAAGGGGGAGGACTGCCGCTGCGGGGGACGCTCAAGACTTCGGGGCGGTCGGCTGGCCTCGCACGGGATGGCGGGGGGAGACGGTGACCGCGCCATTGGAGATTTCGCGCAGCAACTCCTCGTTGGCGAGGCGGTAGCCATCGGGAGCGGGCTCGATGGCGCCGAGGGTGACGAAGCGGCTGAGCAGGGCGGTGACGGTCTCGCGACTAGTGCCGATGGTCTGGCCGAGCTCCTCGTGGGTGAGGCCGAGCCTGAGGTCGTCGCCATCGACGCGGTCGAGGAGGGCATCGGCGAGGCGGCCGGAAACGGGCTTGGAGACGAGGCTCATGAGGGTGCGCTGCACACCGGCAAGGCGGCGGGCCATGAGCTCGGCCATGGTGAAGGCGAGCCGGGGGGAGCGCTGGACAAGGTAGAAGAAGTCGTCCCAGCAGATGGTGACGACGACGGTCTCCTCCAGGGCGCGGGCGTAGACGGTGTGGTCCTCGCCCTCAAGGATGGCCATATCCCCGACCAGATCGCCCTTTGCGGCGATGTCGATGATGACTTCCTTGCCGTTGCTGGAGGTGTGGTAGAGCTTGACGCGCCCCTTGAGGATGAGGAACACGCGCTCGGGAACCTCGCCGGCGGAGAAGAGGAGCTGGCGGGAATCGAAACGCCGCTCGGAGAGCAAGGGGATGAGGCGGTCGAGCTCGTCGTCGGTGAGGACGTTCATGAGCTGCGAGATACGCCGCAGGGAACGGGCGATGCGGAGGTAGGTATCGATCTGGAACTGGCGGCGATTGGGAGGCTTCCCGCCCGAGGGGGCACACGGCAACACGCCAGTCACGATTCGCCCCCTTCCCGTCCAAGCCGCAGCCGGAGGTGGTCAAGTATCCGCAGCGCCCGAGGGCTCAGATCCGATTCTCCGCTGCCAACGTACCGTTCGAGATCAGCCAAGGCAAGGGCCTCCTCGCCCTGCTGGAAGTAGAGGAGGCCGCGCTCCAGATAGAGGGCCGCGTTCCAGGGTTCAAGCCGGAGGCGGAAGCCGAGGGCCTCGATCCAGCGGGAGGCATCGCCCTCGCTCTGGTAGGCGACGCAGAGGTTGACGAGCATGCGCTGCAGGATCTGGCGGCGAGTGACGGCGGCGAGCAGGGAATCGATGCTGGGGAGGTCGGTCGTGTAGCCCTCAAGACGCTCCTCAAGGTCTTCCCGGGTGGGCTGCTCGCCGGCGTTGAAGGGGTCGAGGTAGAAGCCGTCGTCGCCGCCACAGCGGACGAGGAAGTGGCCGGGGAAGCCGATGCCGTCGCACTCAAGGCCCACGCGCTGGGCAACCTCCATGTAGACGAGGGAGAGAGTGATGGGGATACCGAGGCGGCGCTCGATGACGCGGTCGATGTAGCTGTTCTCGGGGTCGGTGTAGCGCTCGCGGTTGCCGCGAAAGCCGCGGTTCTCGAACAGCTCAGCGGTGATGGCGCCCGCCAGATTCTCCGCCGCGGGACGGTCGCCGCCGCGCTCGTGCACGGTCTCGGCGATGAGATCGAGCTCGCGGGCGAGGGCGTGAGCGTCGACGTCGCCGTGTCCGAGACGGGCGATGGCTACGGCGCCGCCGAAGAGGTCGACCTCGTGGTCGTGTCCAGCGATCGCCTCGGCAAATTCGCTCTCGGGGGTGTTCTCCACCGCGGAGTCAGGATAGGCACGGTGCGGGCAAGGGACCAGCGTTCGGGGAGGAGGAGGGCTCACAGCGGGGAGCCCCGTTAGAGTCTGGGCATGCGCTTGTGGCTGGCGGCGCGCGAGTGGCTGTCGGGGGCGCCGCACGCCCTGGGGCTCGGGATCTTCTTCGCGCAGGTGGCGCTGGGGATCGTGATCTTCGCGATCTTCCAGGAGTTCGTGCCGAACAACCTGGGCGCGAGCGACGGATTCGGCGGCTACCTGCTGGCCCTGTACGGAGGCGCGCGATTCCTCTCGGAGACGCCGGCGGGGGCGATCAGCGACCGCATCGAGCGAAAGCATGCGCTGCTGATCGGATTCGCGCTCATGATCCCGGCGCTGGCGCTGATGGGGATCATCCAGCAGGAGTGGGCGTACCTGGGTTTCTCGGCGCTGCTGGGCATCTCGACGGCGTTCATCTGGCCGGCCACCTACGCGATCGGGGCGGATCTCTACCCCCCGGTGGAGCGGGGGAAGGTGGTCGGGTTCCTGAACGTGGGCCAGTTGCTCGGGTTCGGGCTTGGCGCCCTGGTGGGGGCGTTGCTCGTGGAGACGGTGCCAAACTCCCTCTTCATCATCGCGATCGTGGCGGTCGTGGCGGCGCTGATCACCGGGGAGGTGGGCGTTCCCAGCTACCGGGGGGAGCTGGGGGTCGTGCACGAGCAGCGACCGCCGCTGCGAAGCGTCCTCTCGAAGCGGCTGGTCTTCCTGAGTGCGCTGATCCTGGCGGCGACGGTGGGGATCAGCTCGCTGGTGCCGGCGATCCGGCCGTACGGCGACAACGTGCTGGGCATCTCCTTCGCCCAGCTCACGGTGTTCCTGATTCCCGCGGTCGTGGCGGGGGGGATCCTGTACGTGCCCTCGGGCCACCTCTCGGACCGGATCGGGCGCACGATCCCGCTCCTGCTCGGACAGTTCCTGATCATCGCCGGGGCGCTGACGGCGGCGGCGACGGGCAACATCTTCCTGGCGGCGGCGGCGACGGCCGTCATCTTCAGCGGGCACGTGCAGCAGGTGCCGGCGCTCAACGCCTCGATGATGGACCTGGCGCCGGAGGCGTACCGGGGCACGCTGATCGGGTGGTCCGTGGCGCTCAGCGGGCTGGGGCTGGCGGTGGGGCCGGCCCTGGGGGGAGCGGTGGTGGACGCCTACGACGCACCGATGGCCTTCCGCACCGGGGCGATGGTGGCCGGGTTCACCGCGGTCCTGACGGTCGCCTACGGGCTCGTGTACGGGTACGCCCGACCGGCTCACCCGGAGGGCGCGGACGAGGCAGGGGCACCGGCGGAGCGCTAAGGGTCAGCTCTCGGCGATGGTGACACCGCTGATGGCGACGGGCTCGACGGGGCGGTCGTTGGCTCCGGTCTGGGCGCCGGCGATGGCGTCGACGACATCCTCGCCCGAGGTGAGCTTGCCGAAGATGGTGTAGTTCGGGGGCAGGGGGTAGTCGGCGTGCATGATGAAGAACTGGCTGCCGTTGGTGTTGGGACCGGCGTTGGCCATGGCCAGGGTGCCGCGGTCGTAGGCGCGAGTGACGGGCTCGTCGTTGAAGCGGTAGCCCGGGCCTCCACGACCGGTGCCGGTGGGGTCGCCACCCTGGATCATGAAGCCGCTGATGACGCGGTGGAAGATGACGTCGTCGTAGAACCCATCGTTGGCGAGGAAGACGAAGTTGTTGACCGTGTTGGGGGCGTCGGCGGCGAAGAGCTCGGCGACCATGGAGCCTGCGGAGGTCTCGATGGTGGCGGTATAGCTCTTGGCGGCGTCGATGGCGAGGGCGGGGGGCGCGTCGTACTGCTTCACGGGTGCTCCGATCGATGTGGGGGTGGGGCAAGCATACGAGAGCGCGGGCTTTCGCTCGCGCCCGGGGCTAGGGGTTCTCCGAGATCCAGTGGTCGGTGTCGCGGGACCAGGCGACCAGCTCGTCGGGGGTGAAGAAGAGGGCGGTTTCGCGCTCGCCGCTCTCGGGGCTGTCGCTGGCGTGGACGAGGTTGCGTCCCACCTCGAGGCCGAAGTCGCCGCGGATGGTGCCGGCGGCGGCCTGCGAGGGATTGGTCGCGCCCACGCTGTTGCGGACTGCGCCCGTGGCGGAGTCGCCCTCGAAGACGGCGGCGATGATGGGGCTGCTGGTGATGTAGTCGACGAGGCCGGCGAAGAAGGGCTTGCCTTCGTGCTCGGCGTAGTGCTGCCGGGCGAGGGCCTGGTCGACCTGCATGAGCTTGAGGCCGATGAGCCGGAGGCCGCGGTTCTCCAGCCGCTGGAGGACGGTTCCGGCAAGGCCGCGCTGCATGCCATCGGGCTTGACGAGGACAAGGGTGCGTTCAGTTGCCATGGCGCTATCGTGCTGGCAGACGGTCCTGCGCGCCAGCGGGACCGAAGGGGCGGCGGGGGGCGGTGATGTTGGGTTCGCGCAGGTAGATGGCGGTCAGCTCGGAGACAGGAACGAGGGCGCCGGCGCGGTAGCGGGCGAGCGCGGCGGCGGCGCGAGCGCGGGGCAGGACCTCGCGGCCACCCAGTGCGCCTGCACCCTCGCCAACAAGGGCGAGTCCGGCAAGCTCTTCGGGGGAGGCGATTCGCGTGGGGCCGCCGGGAGCGCCGTCGCGTACGTCCTGGGCGGCGAACTCGCCTCGGCCAGCGGGATGGATGGCGGTAAGGTCGCCGCTCCCATGGCAGGCGGCGGCGACCGCTTCGAGGGTGGGGATGCCCGCGAGCAGGCACCCCTGGGCGAGGGCGAGTCCCTGGGCGGTCGCGATGCCGGCGCGCAGCCCGGAGTAGCTCCCTGGGCCGCAAACGGCGACGACGGCCGCGAGGGAAACGCCCCGCAACTCCTCCTCGACGGCGGCGAGGAGGGAGGCGTGGCTGAAATCGGCGGCGCTCTCGACGATGCGAGGCTCCTCGCCAGAGCCGTCATCGACGGCGAGCGCGAAGGCCGGGGAGGCGGTGTCGATGGCGAGGACCGCGCTCACGCGAGGTCCAGGGCGGCGAGGACTTCGCGGCCTCGGTCGTCGCCCGTGCGAAGGCGGAAAGTGCGTTCGTCGGCGGGCCCGATCGCTATCTCGACCGTGATGGTGGCGGCGGGAAGCCCACCCTCGGCGCGATCGGGCCACTCGACGACGAGGACGCCGCGCTCGGCTTCCTCCCAGAGGCCAAGCTCCGAGAGGTCGCCCGCGCCGGCGATGCGATAGAGGTCGGCGTGGAAGAGGCGCTCGCGGCCGACGTGCTCGTTGACGAGGACGAAGGTCGGGCTGGTGACGGGGCCGGGGCAGTCGAGCCCGCGGCCGATGCCCTGGGCGAGGCGCGTCTTGCCGCTTCCGAGGTCACCGCGCAGGAGGACGACGTCTCCGGCCATGAGGCAGCGGCCTAGGCGCTCGCCGAGGGCGCGGGTGTCCTCCTCGCTGGTGGTGGCGACCGTGGTCTCGACGGCGGCGGTCATGGCTGGTCCAGTATAGGGAGGGGCGTGGCTGCGCCCCACGGCCCTGGAGGGAGGGGCTCGTGCGGATCGCGATCATCTCGGACGTGCACTCGAACCTGGTGGCGCTGGACGCCGTGCTGGCGGACGCGGAGGGGCGGGGAGCGGACGCGATCTGGAACCTGGGGGACACGGTCGGCTACGGGCCGGACCCAAACGGGGTGGTGGCGCGGCTGGCGGAGGCGGGGGCCGTCTCGGTGCTGGGCAACCACGACGCCGCGGCCACGGGGCGGCTCGGGACGGAGTTGTTCAACCGGCTGGCGGCGGAGGCGGCGGAGTGGACGCGCGACCATCTGGAGCCGGCGACGGCGGCGTACCTCGGCGGCCTGAGCGAGGTCGTGCGCGAGGGGGAGTGGACCCTGGTGCACGGAACGCTGCGCGAGCCGATCTGGGAGTACCTGATCACGGAGGAAGCCGCGGAGGGGCACTTCGCGCTGCAGGAGACGCCCTACAGCGCGGTCGGGCACACGCACGTCGCGTTGCGGGTGCGCCGGGCGGCGCGGGGGGTGGAGGGGAGGACGCCGGTCGAGGGGGAGGCAGTGGCGCTGGGGGAGGGGCCGCTGTGCATCAACCCGGGGTCGGTGGGGCAGCCGCGGGACGGCGATCCGCGGGCCTCGTATGCGCTTGTGGACGACGAGGAGG
>DAOUID010000115.1:0-7929 GCA_034428315.1 Dehalococcoidia bacterium | reverse complement strand
GCCGCTGCGCGATGGGGTCGCGCTCGACCCGTTCCTCGTACTCGCGCAGCCACCCCCCCGCCGCCAGCTCGTCGAGGTGGCGGCGCTGCGCCCCCAGCTCCCGCACCTCGGTCAGCGTCGTCTCCCGCACCTCCGCCAGCCGCCCCAGGATGCGGGCCGCCACGGACCGTGGCGTGCGCTCCGCGAGCTCGCCCGCCTTCCGCCGCGCGAACTCGGGTTCCGCCGCCAGCGCCACGCGACGCTCCATGCGCGGGCGTCCCGCCGGCCGCGCGAGCCCCTGCGTGACCGTCAGGTGGCCGCTCTCCTGCAGCCGCTGGAGCTGGTCCATCGGAACCAGTCCGATCGCCTCGCGCAGCGTGTCGAGCGCGGTCTGGCCGTGCTCCGCGAGGTACTGGAGCATGCGCTGGTCGCCGGGGTCGCTCGGCAGCAACAGGGGCACGTCGACGGGCGAGACGACGGTCACCGAGCGCTGCCCGTACCCCGACGGCAGGCAGGTCGTGACGCACTCCCAGAGCGGCGCCAGGTACTGCTCGCTGAGCCACCGCGCGAGGTCCCGGTGGGGCCCGTCGAGCACGGGCTGGGGGTCGGCGATCGCCTCGACCGGACGCGCTTCCTGCTCGGGCGGCCGGTCCGTCTCTCCGAGCACGATGCCCTGCAACAGCCGGCTCCCAAAGGGCACGAACACCGCCTGCCCCAGCCGCACTTCCATCGCCTCGGGGCGCGCGTACGTGAACGGGTGCAGGGCAGGCTGCCCGCTGTTGACCGCGACCTCGACGAAGGCGCGCTCAACCGGGGGGAAGGGCTCGGAGGTGGCGGTCCTAGGCTCACTCGTCACTGCTACGGTAGCGTAGCGGCTTCGGGGCGCCTCTAGGGCTAGCGACTTTCAGCCGGATGGGCGGTCTTCGGAGCTGGGGAACAGCGCAGGGACCATCTGGGAGTACTGTGGGCCGCTGATGTGACACCTAACGAAGTCGTCGTAGTCCTCAATGCTCAGCCTTGTCGCCTTCCATAGGACTTTCCTCACCTTGGGGGACCATGAGTCTTTGTTTCCGCTGGGCAGAGACACCCTAAACAGCTTGCGCCCCTCATGCTGATACCATCCGGAGCGATGTTTGCCACTTCTCATGGGGATCTTCAGTTTCGTCACGAAGGCGCGGTTGAGTTGGCTCGGGCTGTGGTTAGCGAGAACCTTCGACATACTGTTCCAGAATCGTGAGAATGCGCTTGGTCCTAGGATGAAGTTCCGAGTCCTGGCGAAGCTCTTCCCACACTTCACGAATGTTCGCAGCTAGCCCCTCTATGGCCTCGTCGTCAGACGATCCAATGCCTATTAGTGCCGGCTCGACCCAACGAGCGATAACATCATCCTCGCTCTCTTCAACCACGATGGGGATGGGTCGCCTTAGCTTCAGCCCCATGCAGACAGAAAGCTCTGCTGTCCACACGTCCTCCTCGATGAGTCCTTGGAGGTGTTCGATGAGCCCCCTGAGTTCACCAAGAGTGGTCTCTACGCTCGCGAGGCGCTCCTCGGTTGTTGGGTCTGGTACCAGTCTTTCTGCTGGCCTACGAGCAGAAAGAAAGTGAGCACCGTGGCTTCTGCTGTGGTAGGCCCAGAACCTCGAAGGGTAGTGGGGGCGCGACCCCAGCTCATCAGGGAGGGTCTCTCCCTTTGCAAATGCTTCTTCAACAATTGCACCGAAGAGGGCATCAACTCTATCGTCTTTTTCAGGCATGTTCCTTCTCTACCAGGAGAGTGTCACGTATCTCTACGAGTCGACCAAATACACCTTCGGTGGTTAGTGCTGAGTCGCTACGGTAATCTTCCATAGTAAGGGCCATGGTGTAGTTCCCGTCCTCCTCCCGGTCTATGACAGCGTCCCAAATTCGCCTTCCTTCTTCGGTTCGAACGGCGCGATACCCACCGATTTCATTGAATGGCAACAATCCTTCTGAGAAAGGCTTTAGGGGAATGGAGAGTTTCGGCTCGAAGCGTTCATGTTCAAATGAAAACAGACCCTGGGCATCAACTTTCTCGGCGGCACTTTGTACGAGGTCTAGGGCCGTCCAAAGAGGACCATGGACGCGAGTGAAGGGTATCCTGTAACTCGCTGCACTCCAATGGGCGCTATACGACAAGGAGCCATCTTCAGCGTTTTCGAAGCGATGCAGTATGACCTGGTGTTCCGTCTTGTCCCTTGTGTAACGGGAATAAACGGAACCGCTGGGAAGCATTTCTTCAATGTCCCGAACAATAGAAGAAGAATGCACGGAGCCTACGAACAGCCACAGGCTTTCGCAGCCAACACGTTTCAGGTTCAGCCGGTGCTGGGGCCTCACCAAGGCGGTTTGCTCCTCCCTTGTCTCGCTGTGGGCGGTGCAAGCGTATCCACCCGAAGCCGGCCAGGCAAGGCCGCTGAGTCGTCACTGTCAAGCCCTTTCCTCACCTACCTTGGTCCGCCAAGGGGAGTCTGAGCCTCAAGTCATCTCCTTCTGCCTCATCCGGATGTTTCCTTGCCGGCCCTTGGGTGGTCGAGGCATGCAGCTTTGGGTTTGGTCGCTTTGACCTGCGTCTAGGAGAAGGAGACGCAGGCGCTGCCGACCACCCGCAGCACGCTCTCCTGGTCGAAGCGCCGCTCGTACTCCTCCGAGATCTCGTCGATCGCGTGGCGCCCTTCATCCCCCGGCGGGGCATAGACGATGAGCAGCTTGCTCCCCTCCCGCAGGATCTCGCCGCTCGAGTCGCGCCACTGCCCGTTCCCCGAGATCACTGTGAGCCCGTCCGGGAAGCGCGGCGTGACCGTGTCGGCGAGAAATGCCTGCCACTCCTCCTCCGTGATGGTGCCGTCATCGCCCTTGCTCAGGCCGAAGAAGAGCTGGTACTCGGTCCATCTGTCGGTGCCCTCGGGACACGCCTTCCCGCCCTCGCCCCACTCGTCACAGGCGGCGAGCGCCACCACGGCGACGCCGACCAGCGCCAGCACGGCGATGCCGGTCCGCACGCCCTAGCCGCGCCCCACGAACGGCATCTGCGTCGCCATCACCGTCAGCGTGAGCACGTTCGCGTCGAGGGGCAGGCTGGCCATGTAGAGCACGGCCTTCGCCACGTTCTCGACGTCCATCGTCGGCTCCGGGCGCACGCTGCCGTCCGGCTGGGGCATGCCCCGTTCCATCTTCGCCGTCATCGGCGAGGTCGCGTTCCCGACGTCGATCTGCCCGCAGGCGATGTCGTACGCGCGCCCGTCCAGCGCCGTCGACTTCGTCAGGCCCGTGATCGCGTGCTTCGTCGAGGTGTAGGGCGCGGAGTTCGGCCGCGGCGTGGTCGCCGAGATCGAGCCGTTGTTGATGATGCGCCCGCCCCGCGGGTCCTGCGCCTTCATCACGCGGAACGCTTCCTGCGTGCAGAGGAACGCCCCCGTCAGGTTCGTCTCGACCACCGCCTGCCATTGCTCGAACGTGAGCTCCTCTAGCGGCCGCGGGGGCGCGCCGATCCCGGCGTTGTTGAAGAGCACGTCCAGCCGCCCGAAGCGCTCGACCGTCCAGTCGAACAGCTCCCGCACGGATGCCGGCTCGCGCACGTCCGTCGTGACGGCGATGGCGCGGTCGCCGTCCGCGCCCGCCTCGGCGATCGTGGACCGCAGCGTCTGCGCCCGCCGTCCCGCCAGCGCGACGGAGTACCCCTCGCGCAGGAAGGCCAGCGAGACCGCCTTCCCGATGCCCGACCCGGCGCCCGTGACGATCGCGACCCTGCTCATCGCGCGAACCCTACCGCCCGACCGGCGCCTTTGCCATCGCACGCAGCCCTCGCTCGCCTCCAGTCCGCGTACCATCAGGAGCGTAAGCAGGAGACAAGCCATGAAGTCGGTGATCGTTGGTCTGGCGCGAACCCCAATTGGACGCTTCGGCGGGGCCTTCAAGCCCCTTCGCGCCACGGATCTCGGCGCAGCCGCCATCGGCGGCGCCCTTGAGGGCGCGTCCGTGGCGCCCGATGCCGTCGACGAGGTCATCTTCGGGCACGTCGTGCAGGCTGGCGCCGGGCAGATCACGGCGCGCCAGGCGGCTAGCGGCTCCGGCATCCCCATGACCGTCCCCGCAACCACCGTCAACAAAGTCTGCCTCTCCGGCCTCACCGCCATCGCCATGGCCGACCGCTCCATCCGCCTCGACGAGTCCAGCGTCGTCGTCGCCGGGGGCATGGAGTCGATGACGAACGCGCCCTACCTGCTCCCCGATGCCCGCTGGGGCGGACGGCTGGGCCACGGACCCCTCGTCGACGCCATGCAGCACGACGGCCTCTGGTGCGCGTTCGACGAGTGCTCCATGGGCGAGTCCGCCGACGCGAAGAACGAAGCCCTCGGCATCTCCCGCGAGGAGCAGGACGAGTGGTCCGCCGCCAGCCACGCGCGTGCCGCCTCCGCTCGCGACAGCGGCCACTTCGGAGCCGAAGTCGTGCCCGTGGACGTTCCCGCCCGGCGCGGCGAGGGCGTGCGCGTCGAGCACGACGAGGGCATCCGCGACGACGCCACCGCCGAGTCGCTCGGGCGGCTGCGCCCCGTCTTCACGCCCGAGGGCTCGACCACCGCCGGGAACGCCTCCCAGATCAGCGACGGCGGCGCCGCTGTCATCGTCGCGAGCGAGCGCGCCGCCGGCGACCTCGGCGCCGAGCCCCTCGCCGAGATCGTCGCGTACGGCCAGATCGCCGGCCCCGACGCCACCCTGCACGAGCGTCCCGCCCAGGCCATCGATGCCGCCCTCGACCGTGCCGGCCTCGTGCCCTCGGACCTCGACGTGATTGAGATCAATGAGGCGTTCGCTTCCGTCGCTCTCTGGTCCGCCCGGATGCTCGACCTCGACCCCGGCCATGTGAACCCGAACGGCGGCGCCGTGGCCCTGGGCCACCCGATCGGCGCCACCGGCGCCCGCCTGGTGGTGGCCCTCGTGAACGAGCTGCGACGGCGCGGTGGTGGCCTGGGGGCGGCCGCCCTCTGTGGCGGCGGCGGCCAGGGCGATGCCCTGATCGTGAGGGTCGGCTAGCGGTTCAGGCGCCCTGCTGCTCCGCGAGCGCCAGCAGCTCCCGCGCCAGCGAGCGCCCGAGCCCCGGCCCCGCGTCGATCGGCCCGCCGACCCTTGATCGCACGATGACGCCTTCGGGGGCAACCAGCCCGTGCAGCTTCAGGGTCGTGCCGAAGCTCTCGGCGTAGGCGGCCGCGGGGTAGCTGCACCCCGCCTCGAGCGCGGCCAGGAACGCCCGCTCCGCCGACACCAGCCGGCGCAGCTCGCCGTCGTCGATGGCGGTTAGCAGGGCCAGCGTCGCCTCGTCGTTACGGCGGCACTCGACCGCGAGCGCCCCCTGTGCGGGCGCGGGCAGCATCTCCTCGAACCCGAAGATGTGGCTCGCGCGCCCCTCCAGCCCCAGCCGCTCCAGCCCCGCGATCGCGAACAGCGCCGCGTCGTACTCGCCCCCGTCGACCTTCTCCAGCCGCGTCTCCACGTTCCCGCGGATGGGGCGCAACTCGAGGTCGGGACGCAGGGCGAGCGTCTGCGCTGACCGTCGCGGGCTGCTCGTGCCGATGACCGCGCCCTCGGGCAACTCAGCCAGCGTGCCGCCGTCGCGCGCCACGAGCGCGTCGCGCGGGTCCGCCCGCTCCGGCACGGCGGCGATGACCAGCCCGTCGGGACGCGCGGTCGGCAGGTCCTTGTAGCTGTGCACCGCCACGTCCACCTCCCGCGCGAGCAGCGCTTCCTGGATCGCGGAGGTGAACCACCCCGCTCCCTCGCCCGAGGTCAGCGGGCTCGTGCGGTCGCGGTCGCCCGCCGTCGTGATCTCGACCACCTCGATGGCGACGTCCGGGGCGCTCCGGCGCAGGCGAGCCGCCACGAGCTCCGTCTGTTGGAGCGCGAGCCGGCTCGCGCGTGTCCCGATGCGGAGGGCGCTCACGGTCCGCTGCTGCTCGCGACCGGCCCGGGGCTCGCTTCCCGCAGCGCCTCGGCCGCGGCGCGGACTGTGCGGTCGATGTCCGCCTCCGTGTGCGCCGCCGAGACGAACCACGCCTCGAACTGCGACGGGGCCAGCATCACGCCCCGCGCCAGCATCGCCGCGTGGAAGCGGCCGAACGTATCGGTGTCGCACGCTGCTGCCTCGGCGTAGTCCTTCGGGGGCGTGGAGCGGAAGAAGAGCGACAGCAGCGATCCGCGCCGCACGACGCAGGCGTCCGCCTCGGCCCGGCGTATGCCGGTGCCGAGGCCGTTCTCGAGGTACTGCGCCAGCTCCTCGACGCGCGTGTAGGGACGCCCGTCGCAGAGGACGTCGAGGGTGGCGGCGCCCGCCGCCATCACCAGCGGGTTCCCGCTCAGCGTGCCCGCCTGGTAAACGGGTCCCTCCGGCGCCAGCAGCGACATCAGCTCCCCCCGCCCCCCCAGCGCCCCCACAGGCAGCCCGCCCCCGATCACCTTCCCCAGGCAGACCAGGTCCGCCTCCGGAAGGAGTCCGCTGAGCCCGTACCGCAGCCGGAACCCGGTGATGATCTCGTCGTTGATGAGCAGCGCGCCGTGCTGTTTCGGAATGGTCTGGAGCGCCTCCAGGAACGCATCCGTTGGCGGTACGATGCCCATGTTCCCTGCCACCGGCTCGACGATGACCGCCGCCGTCTCGTCGCCGTTCTCGCGGAACCACTGCGTCAGCGCGTCGGCGTCGTTGTAGGGAAGCACCCCCGTCCCCGCCGCGATCGACTCCGGCACGCCCGCCGAGTCGCTCAGTCCCAGCGTCGCCACACCGCTTCCGGCCTTTACCAGGAGACCGTCGCTGTGGCCGTGGTAGCAGCCGTCGAACTTCACGATCAGGTCGCGACCCGTCGCCGCCCGCGCCAGCCGTATGGCCGTCATCGTCGCTTCCGTGCCGGAGTTGACGAAGCGGAGCCGCTCGAGCCCGGTGGCCTCCTTGATGCGCTTCCCCAGTTCCACCTCCCCCGGCGAGAGTGCCCCGAAGGCCGTGCCGCCTGCCGCCGCCTCCCCCACCGCCGCGACCACGGAGGGATGCGCGTGCCCGAGGATGAGCGGCCCGTACGCCGCGACATAATCGATGTACTCCCCGCCCTCGGTGTCGTACAGCCGCGCCCCGGCCGCCCTCGCGATGGGGACGGGCTCATCGGGCACGGCCTTGAAGGAGCGCACAGGGCTGGAGACGCCGCCCGGGAAGAGCGCGCCCGCGCGCTCCCGCAGCTCGGCGTTATCCATGGGCCACCTCCGCGGGCGGCCGCGCGAGGTAGGCCTCGCGCACCTCGTTCCCCGGCGTCGAGAAGTCCGCGAACGGCACGGTCGAGTCCGGGCTCGCGGCGGGGGGTGGATCCTCCCGCCACAGCGCCGCTTCCCGGGCGAGGGCGACCATGACGCTGCACGGCTCCGGGCAGGGAATGTCCCGCTCCTCGGCCGTCCCGCCGGCCCACACGGGGATCCGCACGCAGTGTCCGCACAGGACCTCGCGCGCCCGTTCCCGACCTGCCTCTCCCAGCTCCCCGGCAACCCGGTACCGGCCCCGCTGCCGCGCCACTATTGCATCGAAGCCGACGATGCGAAGGGTTCCCCGCGCCGCCTGCTCCTGGTGGAGCAGCGCCTGCGGATAGATCACGTCGATTGCCGCTTCGAGTAGGTTTTCGGGTAGCGAGAGGCGCCAGTTCCCCGGCATCGTGCGCGCCCCGCTCAGCGGACGGTAGCGACCGCGCTCGTCGAGGCGAATGTGCTCCCGCAGGGCCTCGATCGTGCCTTCCACGGCTAGGGGCGCTGCGCCCGTCCGCGGTCCCGAGATCTCGACGGACCCCTCCCGGAACTCCACGGCCACCTCGCCGAGCGTGAAGCCCCGTCTGGCTGCGATCGCCGCCCTCGCTATGCCGCCCACGCAGGCATTCTAGCGGTCGAGGCGCTGCCCATAGACGCGGG
>DAOUID010000114.1:0-2025 GCA_034428315.1 Dehalococcoidia bacterium | reverse complement strand
TACCTGCCGCGGCTGGTCGGGAGCAAGGCGGCCGCGCAGATGGACTCCCTCTCGGTGCGCATGGGGGGCAGGCTGATCTTCTGGGCGCGGATGCTGCCGGTGGTGAACTTCGACTGGATCAGCTTCCTCGCGGGCCTGACGGCGATGAGCTTCTGGCGCTTCTTCGTGTTCAGCTTCCTCGGGATGCTGACGCCCACCATCGTGGGGGTCGTGGCCGGCGACAGCCTGGGCCGGGACGTGCGCATCACGCTCATCATCGCGGGCGTGTGGGTGGCGGGGGTGATCCTGAGCGGCCTGTACTTCTGGTGGCGGCGCAGGCAGGCGCGGGCAGAGGCAGCGCCACAGGGGGCGGAGCCACTGGCCGAGGGGCAGTCGGGCCAGTAACCGCCGCGCCTACTGGAAGCGGTGGGGGAGCGGGTCGACGCGCGGCGGCAGCGCGATCTCGTGGTCGAGCCAGATGCCGATGTTCTCCCCGGTGCGTCCCTCCGGGCCTTCCTTGAGCAGGTCGACGAGGAGCCCGGCGATCTGCTCGGGACGCATCCAGCGGTCGAGCAGCTCCTGGGGAGGGGTCATGCCGAGGGCGCCGCGGATCATCTCCGAGTCGGTGGCGTCCATGCAGAGGGCGTTGACACGGACGCCGTGGGGCTCGAGGACGCGCGACCACGCCTGGGTGAAGCCGTTGATGCCCCACTTGGAGGCGTCGTACACGTCCATACGGGTGCCGCCGCCGGTGTTGTAGCCGGGCGGCGGGCAGATGTGGTCGGTGGCGATGTTGACGATGTTGCCGCCGCCCATCTCGACCATGTGGGGGGCGATGGCGCGACCGCAGAGGAAGACGCCCCTGAGGTTGGTCGCGATGAGCGCGTCGAAGTCGTCGATGGACTTCTCCCAGGGGTCGACGGGGGAGGTGGCGCGCCAGATGCCCGCGTTGCTGACCATGGTGTGGATACGGCCGAAGCGCTCGATTGCGGCGTCGACGAAGCCGCGGACGTCGGCGGGGACGCTGACGTCGGCCTCGGCGGCCATGACGCTGGCGCCTTCGGCTTCGAGCTTGGCGGCGACCTCGTGAACGGCGGGATCGATGTCGAACAGGGCCAGGTCGACGCCCTCGCCGGCGAGAACGCGGGCAATGCCGTTGCCGATACCGTGTGCGGCCCCGGTGACGATGGCGGCGGTGCCCTCAAGGTCGGTCACGAGGAACTCACCGCCTCGAGGGGCCGGTAGAAGGTGTTCCCGGCCTCGGTCCACTCGTTCACGATCTTCATGAAGTCCTCGCCCATGGGGTCGAGGCCACGGATGAGCATGGTGCCGCGCCGGATGGTGAAGTCGTGGGGAGCGAGCTCTCCGGCGCGGACGTAGTGCGGCTCGGCGTCATCGCCGTGGCCTTCCTGGGAGAGCCACCAGGCGAGGGTGAACTCGGCACGGGCCTCCTGCTCCGCCTCCGTCGGCAGGGACTGGGCGGCGCGCACCTCTTCCGGCGTCATCGCGGGGCCATCGCCCCGCACCCAGGCGCGAAGGCGGTCCAGGTGCGCCTCGGAGTCGATGCCCGTCATCTCCTTGAACTGGTTCGACCCGAAGGCGACATCGTTGGGGCGCGCGATGCGGCCCGCCTCGTCGATCCAGAGGATGGTGGGCACGTTGATCATTCCGTAGAGGTCGGGCACCAGGTGCTCGGTGTCGATCAGGCTCGGATGCGCGGGCATCGCCGCCTCGATCCACTCGCGGGCGTCCTCCGGCGAGCGCTCGATGGCGACGGTAATGACGCTGAAGCGCTCGTCCTTGAGTTCGTCGTAGAGGGACTGCCAGACCGGCAGGTCGTAGCGGCAGCCTCACCAAGAGGCGTAGGCGACGAGCAGGACCTTCTTGCCGCGCTGGTCGCTGAGGGAGTGGAGGTTGCCGTCGAGATCGGGGAGGGTGAAGTCCGGGGCCTCCAGGGAGGTGAGGGCCTCGCCGCGGTCGTGGTGGGAGGCGCCGAGGGCCGCGACGGCATGCTTCTCGTCGGTCACGAGGGGGCGCTGGAGGGCG
>DAOUID010000113.1:0-3004 GCA_034428315.1 Dehalococcoidia bacterium | reverse complement strand
CCCGACGAGGAGACGCACTACCGCACGCGCGACATGTTCAAGGACCAGCTCTGCACGGCCCTCGGCGGCCACGCGGCCGAGGAGCTCATCTACGGAGAGGCCTCGACGGGGCCCTCGAACGACCTGGAGCAGGTGACGCGCATCGCGCGCTCGATGGTGACGCGGTGGGGCATGAGCGAGCGGCTCGGGCCGCGCACGTTCGGGCGCAGCGACGACCTGGTTTTCCTGGGTCGCGAGATCTCGGAGACGCGAAACTACTCGGAGAAGATCGCCGAGGAGATCGACGACGAGGTGCGGCGCATCATCGAGGAAGCGCAGATGCGCGCACGCGACATCCTGCGCGACAAGCGCGACGTGCTGGAGAAGCTTGCAACCGTCCTGTTGGATGTCGAGACGCTGGAGGGCGAGGAGCTGACGCGCCTGCTCGAGAGCGACCCGAGCGCTCCCTGGCCACCGCCCGATCTGCAGAAGAAGGACGAGCCGCCCGCGGAGTCCCTCGACGAGGAACCCGCGGACACGCCCACGTTCCAGCCAACACCCAAGCCGGGACTGGCGTGGGAGGGCGGCGCCCAGGCGACGACCGACGGCGGCGGCAAGTAGCCCCGCTCCAAGCGAGCCACCACGTGAGCGACGAGGGCGAACCACGACGATGCACAGCGTGCGGTGCGGAGCTCGATGAGGGCGCCAACAGCGAGCTGTGCGTTGACTGCATCATCGTGTCGGAGGGGTAGGAAGGCGTTGACCCTACGGGGGGCCTTCCTAGACTGAACTTTCCCCGTCAGAGCGGGAGCAAGCGGAGCAACCAGTGCAGGCGATCGTGCGAGCCGGCGGACATCAATTCATGCTCACGGAAGGGCAGGAGTTCGATGTGGGCAGCCTCGACGGCGAACCGGGCGACACCGTCGACTTCGACGTGTTGCTGCTGATCGACGGGATGGACGTCGAGGTCGGCGAGCCGACGGTGCCGGGGGCCTCCCTGCGGGCGCGAATCGCGCAGCACGGCAAGGGCCAGAAGCTCCGGTTCATGAAGTACAAGAACAAGGTGCGCTACCGGCGGACCCTCGGGCACCGGCAGGCAGTCACGCGGCTCGTCGTCGAGTCGATCACGAAGGGGTAGGCGATGGCGCACAAGAAGGGCCTCGGCAGCACCAAGAACGGGCGCGACAGCAACAGCAAGCGGCTGGGCGTGAAGCGCTACGACGGCGAATACGTGACGCCGGGGACGATCATCCTGCGGCAGCGGGGCACGCGCTTCCACCCGGGCGAGAACGTGGGGCTGGGACGCGACTTCACGATCTTCGCGAAGGTGGAGGGCACGGTGAAATTCAGCCCCCACGCGAAGGGCCGCCGCAAGCGCGTGAGCGTGCTCGCGCCGGCAGGGCAGGAGTAAGGCCGTGAAGGCAGAGATTCACCCGGAGTACGTCGACGCGGTCATCACCTGCTCGTGCGGAAGCCGGATCGAGACGCGGGCGACGAAGGACCAGATGCACATCGACGTGTGCAGCGAGTGCCACCCCTTCTTCACGGGCGAGCAGCGCATCGTCGACACGGCGGGCCGGGTTGAGCGCTTCCAGCGCCGCTACTCGCTGGGCGACCCGTCGTAGGCAGGCAGCCCGCTCCCGGGCTCGCCGCGACCGTGACCGGTCACCGTTCCGTCAGCTCCTCTTCACCGGACAGAAACTGAGCGCCGCATGAGCGCTGCGCCGTCGCGACCGGACGTGTACTACGGTGGCCAGGCCGTGATCGAAGGCGTGATGATCCGCGCCCCGCGGCATATGGCGATCGCCGTGCGCCACCCGAGCGGCGAGATCGTGCGGCACACCGAGGAGCTGACCGGCTTCACGACGGGCAGGCTGCGGCAAGTCCCGCTGGTGCGGGGGGCGGTGGTGCTGTGGGAAACCCTCTCGATGGGACTGCGGGCCATCAACTACTCGTCGCGCATCGCTATCGAGGGGGAGGCTGAGCGGATCAAGGCCGAGGTCGTCGAGGAGTACACGGCAGAGCACGGCGAGAAAATCGACCAGGTCCTCGAGGAGCGGGTGGCGAAGATGGGTCCCCTCACCGACGAGGAGCGGCAGATGGTGGACGAGGTGGCGGCGGAGGCGAAGGAAGACGCCCGGCGAACGTTCCAGGAAGCGGCCGATGAGCGGGCGCCGGCGTACACGGACGCGGCGATGTGGGTCTCGATGACGGTCGGGATCGTCTTCGCGGTCGCTCTCTTCTTCGTGGGGCCGGTGCTGTTTGCGAACTTCCTCGAGTCGCAGGGGATCGCGCGGGCGGTGGTGGTCGCGATCGAGGCGGCCCTGCGGCTGGTTCTGTTCGTCGCGTACATCGCCCTGATCGGGCTGATGCCCGATATCCGCCGGGTGTTCCAGTACCACGGGGCGGAACACATGACGATCCACGCCTACGAGGCGGCGAGGCCGTTGACGGTGGGCGAGGTGCGGGGACTGCCGAAGGAGCACACGCGCTGCGGGACAAGCTTCCTGGTGGTCGTGATCGTGATCGCCCTGGCCGCCTTCCTCGCGTTCGACCTGCTGGTGGACGAAGGCATCTTCGTGCGCATCGCCTCGCGGGTGGCGCTGCTGCCGCCGATCGCGGGGATCAGCTACGAGGTGCTGCGCTTCGGCGCGCGCTACGAGTCGAACGCCTTCGTGCGGGCGCTGTTCACCCCGAACATCGCGCTCCAGGCGCTGACCACGCGCGTGCCCGAGGACGACCAGATCGAGGTCGCGATCGCGGCCTTCGAGACGGCGGTGGCATCGGCGGACGAGGGCAGCGCGAGCGCGTCTGGCGGGTAGGGGCGGCGGTCCGTACCGTAGCGCCATGGCCGCCACCTACAGGACCGGCGAATTCGACATCGCCGTCGTCTCGGACGGGTACATCAAGCTCGACGGCGGCGCGGTCTTCGGGCTCGTGCCCCGCATCCTCTGGGAGCCTGTTGTCGGAAGCGAGACAATCGATGCGGAGCACCGTATCCCGCTGGCGCTGAACTGCATGCTCG
>DAOUID010000112.1:0-19362 GCA_034428315.1 Dehalococcoidia bacterium | reverse complement strand
CCGAGCTGCTCGCCGATCCAGACCGCCGTTGGCGCGATCACCTGCGTCAGGCCCACGGCGTTCGCGACGGACACCGCCATCGGGTCCCAGCGGCTCTCCTGGTGGATGAGCGCCGCCAGCAGCAGGGGGTCGAGCCCGTTCGCCTTGCCATGCTCCTCGATCAGGGCCGCATGGGAGAGCGGGTACCGCAGTCGTGCGAGCGCATCCGGAAGGCCATCATCACTGATACCCAGTATCGCCTGGATTCCCCCCGCCAGCGCCGATACCTGCCCCGGCAACCCCGCCTCCGAGGCCACGCGGGCCAGGGACAGCAGTACCCACGGGTCGTTCGTGCGCGCTGCGGCACGCTCGATGGTCTCCGCCGCGCGCACCGTCAGCCCCACCAGCGCCAGCTCCGGCGCCTCCGACGCCACCTCCATGAGCGCCCCCGGGCGATGCGTCGCCAGCCAGGCCGCCAACCCCTTCCAGTCGACCTCCGGCGGCGGCGCGAGGGGCCGGTAGCGGCCATCGCCCCCCACGTGCATCTCCAGCGCGCGCCTCGCCTCGATCCCGTGGAACGCGCGGGGCTGCGCCGCCACCGCCTCGAGATAGGCGGCCTGGGCCGCCTCCTCCTCGCCTCGCTGCTGGAGCGCGCGACCCCGCCAGTAGTGGGTCCGCGCCTCCGCGACCTCACCGGCGGCCCACGCCGCCAGCGCGCCCTCCACGTCCCCCGCCCGCATCCGCGCGAAGCCGCTCCGGAAGGCCGCATCTCCGGCGAACTCGCCTTCGGCTTCCCGGGCCACCACGTCGTACCGTTGCGCCGCCTCCTCGTACCGCCCCGCGCTCTCCAGCGCCCGCGCCGCCCAGTACCGCGCCCGGTGCGCGAACGCGCCCGCACCGGGGTTCGCCGCCACCGCGTCGTAGAACGGGATGGACTCCTGGTAGAACCCCGCGTCGTCGTAGGAGGCGGCCAGGAAGTAGGTGCGGTAGGCGAGCGCTCCGCCCGTGATCCCGGGCTCCTCGACGGCGCCCGTGAGGACGCCGCGCGCGCGGGCGAACTCCCGGTGCCGGTAGAGCACGTACCCCTCGTCCCCGGGGTCGACCGCGTAGCCCGCGTCCCGCAGATCCTGCACGGACTGCAGGGCCTCGTCCGCCGAGGGGCTCTCCGCGACGATCGCCCGCAGCTGCGCCTCGAACAGGTCGAGGTCACCGAGCAGGAAGCCGACGGCGGCGAGCTCGTGCCGTACGCCCGGATCACCCGTGAGGGCCGCCAGTTCCCCCAGCCAGCGCCGCCGGGCCTCCAGGTCGCCGGCCACCTGGGCGATGTCGGCGCGCTGCCGCAGGATGGGCAGGCGGAGCTGCTCCCCCAGGCCGGGCGTCGCCAGCAGCGACTGCCAGACGGTCTCGGCGTCCTCGACGTCGCCGTTCCCCGCCAGCGCGCGGGCGTACTCCGACACGATGGAGGGGGCCAGCGCGAGCCCGCTCCCGAGCACGGCGTGTGGGCGCAGCACGATGATCGCCTCGCTGAAGGCGCGGGCTTCGTTCAACCGCAGGCCGAGCAGGTAGACGGCGCGCGCCTCCTCCCGCGAACCATGCGGGGCCGCCACGAGGGCCTGCCCAAGGAGCACCAGCGCGAGGCCGTGTTGGCCTGCCTCGTAGGCCGCCACGCCCTGCCCAAGCCGGGCGGTCGAGAGGACGAGGGGGTCGGTAACTGTCTCCGCCACCGACGCGAAGGCCGCCGTCGCTTCGTCGTAGCGGCCTGCCCGTAGCAGCGCGAAGGCTTCATCCAGCAGCCTCGCCGGGTCCGCGTCGGGGGACGGAGCCGGAGCCGGGGCCGGGGAAGCGGTCGGGGTGGGCGTGGGCGCCACCACCTCCGTCGGTAGGGGCGACGGGCCGCCCGCGGGGGGCTCATCGCCCCCGCAGGAAGCGACGGCCAGGGCCGCGAGAAGGGCCGCGAGCGCGCCGCGCCGCACGACGCTCAGCGGCCGGGGGGCGGGCCGGTTGCGTCTGGCCTCCACCCCATCGATGCTAGGCCCGTCCTCGCGGGCGGGTCAAAGCCTCGCCCCGGGAAGGGGTCGGGCGTGACGGTGAACAGTCCCGGAAGCGCCAGTCCCACCCTCGCCGAGGCCACGAAGGCCCTCAACGCCTGGTTCGAGATCGACCTCGACGCTCTCGCCGGCAACGTCCGCGTTCTCCGCGAGACCGCCAGCCCCGCCACCGTCATCGCCGTCGTGAAGGCGAACGCCTACGGGCACGGTATCGAGGTCGTGGGGCCTGCCCTCGAGGCCGCGGGCATCGAGCGCCTGGCCGTCATCTTCCTGCCCGAGGCGATGCCCCTGCGCGAGGCGGGGGTCACGCGGCCCGTGCTCGTCCTCGGCCACAGCTTCCCCGAGGACGCCGAGGTCGCCGTCGCCAACGACCTCACCCTCACGGTGGACACCCCGGAGCTCGCCGATGCGGTCTCCGAGGCGGCGCTGCGCGCCGGCAAGGCGCCCGTGCCGGTCCACATCAAGGTGGATAGCGGCATGCACCGCTTCGGCCTGATGCCAGCCGAGGTGGGGGCGCTCGCCGCCCACGTCCGCACGCTCGAGGGCGTCACGCTCGAGGCCATCTGGACTCACCTCGCCAACGCCGACCACGAGGACGACTCCTTCACCACCCACCAGGACGCGGTCGTGGCGGAGGCGGTCCGGCTCGCGGAGCCGGTGCCCATGCGCCACATCGCCAACACGGCCACGACCATCCGCCACCCCGAGTTCCGCTACGAGGGCGTGCGCACGGGCATCGGCATCTACGGGGCGCTCCCCGACCACACCCCCAACCCCGGCCTGCGCCCCGTGCTCAGCATGAAGGCGCGGCTCGCGCGCGTCTTCGACGTCGCCCCCGGCGAGGGCGTCAGCTACGGGCTGACCTGGCGCGCCGAGCGCCCCTCCCGCATCGCCCTCATCCCCATCGGCTACGCCGACGGCTACCAGCGCGCGCTCAGCAACCGCGGCCAGGTGCTGGCCCGCGGCCGGCGCTGCCCCATCGTCGGGCGCATCTGCATGGACCACTTCCTCATCGACGTCACCGACGTTCCCGGCGCCGCCACCGGCGACGAGGCGGTGCTCATCGGCGAGCAGGGCGGCGACGAGATTACGGCCGCCGAGGTTGCGGCCCACATCGACACCATCAACTACGAGGTGCTGGCTGGCCTCAACCGCCGCCTGCCCCGCCTCGCCCACCGCGCGGGCATCGTCGAGGCGACCTGCTAGGGCCTGCGCCGCACGAGCACGGAGACGCGGGGGATGGGGGGCAGGGCGAAGGGGCCCAGCTCGACCAGGTCGATCGCGTCGAAGCCGCACTCCGTGAGCAGCGCCGCCAGGCGGCCCCAGCCGCGCAGGTCGACCTCCGCGCAGCCGCCCGACACCACCCGGCGATGCAGATCGTTGAGCCGGGCCGAGCGCACCGGCGCGAACTCGACCAGCAGCGCCGCACCGCCCGGCGCCAGGATGCGCGAGAGCTCCTCGGCCAGGCCGTGAACGGCATCGTCGTCGAGGGCGCGGATCACGTGCAGCACGGTGACGGCGTCGAAGGACTGGTCGCGGAACGGCAGCTGCTCCGGCCAGGCGACGACGTCCACCGCGTCACTGGAGGTGGACAGATCGAGCACGACGGGTCGGGCGGGCGAGCCCGCCCGCGCGGCCAGCAGGTCCGCGAATGCGCCCCCGCCGAGGCTCACGTCGAGGTAGGTGCGGGCGCTGTCGAGCTGGAGCAGCTCGATCATCTTGTCGGCGCGGGGAAAGAGCGCCGCGCGTGCGGCGGGCGAATCGAGCGCACGCGCGAGCGCGGCCTGCGGGCCCGCAAGCCAGCGCTTACGGACGCCGATCGCTTCCCGTCGCCGGCGAATCACAGCTCGTAGGTTAGGCGCACCCGCCGCTTGGCGCGCCCCGCCCGCTCGGCGATGGCTTCCAGGGCCGCGGCCTCCCCTGCCAGCGATTCCGCCCCGGCCCGTCGCACGAACCGGGCTGCGCACTCGTCGGTCGCCAGGGCCGCCGCCAGCGCCGCCAGGCTTGCCGCGAGGGGCGCGCCGTCCTGCCAGGCGCGTTCGAGGTTGGCCTCGTCCTCCGAGTCCTCGGCGCCCCGCTCGTAGAAGGTGGTGAGCGGGCCCAGGCGCACCTCCAACTCGGCCACGCGGTCGGCGAGCGCGATCAGCGGGTGGCGCGCCCCGAATCCCCGTACCGCCGCGAACGACATGAAGGCGACCAGCGTCGCCCCTTCGCCGGGCAACGCCCCCGCCGCCCCCTCGCCCTCGACCTCGACCGTCAAGCGCATCGCCTAGAACCCGTTGCGGAAGTCGACGAAGCGCATGGGGTCCACGAACACGCCGTGAACGGAGATCTCCCAGTGCAGGTGCGGGGCCGTCGAGAGGCCGGAGTTCCCGACGAAGGCGATGAGCTGGCCCTTCTCAACCTGCTGCCCCTCGGCCACCGCGAAGGCGCTCAGGTGGGCGTAGCCGGAGAAGACGCCGCCGCCGTGGTCGATCACGACCATGTTCCCGCGGATGGCCAACTGCCGCGCGAGCACGACCCGGCCGCTGTTGGAGGCCGTCACGGGCGCGCCCTCGGGCGCGGCGAAGTCGGTGCCGCCGTGGTTCCCGCCCACAGGCCCATCGTTGAACGAACGGCGCTCTCCGAAGGGGCTCGAGATGACCCCTTCCACCGGCGCCCGCCAGCGCCCCTCCCAGAGCTTCAGCGGCGTGAACTGCTCGTACGTGTCTGCGAGAAGGGCGTCCTCCCGACCGCGCTCGTCCGGGTCCAGAACCGGATCCCCGGCGCCCTCCTGGTAGTAGAGGTTGGCGACCGTCCAGCGCGACTCGCCGATCGCGATCTCGCGTTCGAAGCTCCCTTCGGAGCCGTTCGTGAGCGTGAGCATCACGTGCATGGTGTGCAGACCGGGGGTATCGAAGACGCCGATGCCCACGTACGTGTACTTGCTGAAGTCGCCCTGCGCGAGCGGGTAACGCCGCCCCAGGAAGACGACCTCCCCCGACCGAACACTCCCCGTGACCGACACGAGGATGGCGCTCCCCTGCACCACCTCCCCCTCCGTGATGCCGTCGATGGAGACGAGGAGCTCGGGCCGCACGATGGCCGGCTCCGCGGTCGCGATGCCGACCCGCGGGGGCGGCGCTTCCTCGGAGACAGGCGTCACGGTCTCGATGCGCAGCCCAGAGTCGCCGCCGCCACAGGCCAGCAGCGCCACCGCCAGCAGCGCCAGTCCCGCCCACGGGGCGCGCGGCGCGGTCCGGCGGATACGGTCCCGTGAGAAGGGCACGCCCCAAGGGTGCGCCAGCCGCTCGCCACCGTCGACCGCGCCCGTACCGGCCCCACCCTGCTACCATCCCGCCCATGTCCGCATCACCCGTCGAGGAGCACCCCTTCGCCCTCCGCCGAGTCGCCGCCTTCGACTTCATCGAGGGCCTGAACCGCACCAAGGAGGCGTTGCGGGAGCAGGGGTTCGACGTGGCCACGACGCTCGACGCGAGCGGCGCCCTCGGGGGCGCCTTCACCATCCTCGGCGTCTGCGATGCCGACCTCTTGCGGCGCGCCGTGGAGGCAGACCCCGACGCGGCCGCGCTTCTCCCCTGCAGCGTCGCCGTCCACGGGAACGACGACGGCATCGTCGTCGAGGCGGTCGACCCCACGGCGACGCTCGGCGGCGTCGGCAACGAGGCGCTCGGCGCGCTCGCGGCCGAGGTGCGCGAACGCCTCGTGACCGCCCTGGGCCGCATACCCGCGGGCAGCCGCTGACTCCGAGAATCGATCCGGCGGGAGAAGCTGGTCGGGGTGCCCGGATTTGAACCGGGGACCTCTTCGTCCCGAACGAAGCACTCTACCTGGCTGAGCTACACCCCGAACGAACTCACAGAATAGCGCCGCCGCCCCTACCCGTCGCGCCCCGCTCTCCTACACTACGCGCGCGGGCCAGGAGGCCCGGGGAGGACACCATGAGCGAGCCAACGGCAGCGCGTTTCGAAGGCAAGGTCGCCGTCATCACCGGCGGGGCGGGCGGCATCGGCCGCGCGACCTGCGTGCGGCTCGCCCGGGAGGGCGCGCGCGTCGTCGCCGTCGACCTGCCCGGGAGCGACCTCGACGGCGCCGTCGAGGCCATTGAGGAGGCGGGCGGCGAGGGCCTCGCCGTCCCCACCGACGTGACCCGCTGGGCCGACCACGAGCGCTACGTGGAGGCAACCGTCGAGCGCTTCGGGGGCATCGACGCCTTCTTCAACAACGCCGGCATCGAAGGCGTGGTCACGCCCCTGACCGACTACCCCGAGGACGTCTTCGACAAGGTCCTCGATGTGAACGTGAAGGGCGTCTGGCTGGGGCTGAAGGCCATCGCCCCGGCGATGCGGGCTCGCGGCGGCGGGGCCGTCGTCAACACCGCCTCGACGGCCGGCCTGGGGGCCACACCCCACCTGGTCGCCTACGGCGCGAGCAAGCACGCCGTGATCGGCATCACGCGCACGGCCGCGCTCGAGTTCGCCGCCGACAACATCCGCGTGAACGCCATCTGCCCCGCGCCCATCGAAACGCGCATGATGCGCTCCATCGAGCGGGGGCGCGATCCGGACGACCCCGAGGGCGCCCACCGGGAGGTCGCGCGCACGCTGCCCATGCGTCGCTACGGCGAGCCCGAGGAGGTCGCCGCCCTCGCCGCCTTCCTCCTGAGCGACGAGTCCTCCTTCATGACGGGCGCCTACTACCAGGTCGACGGGGGCTCCAAGGCGCGCTAGCAAGGCGGCACTGAATCCTCGCCGCCGCTCTATCATGGGCGCGATGGCCGTCGAAGAGCCCCTGACGCCGCCCGCCCCCCCGCGACGCCGGCTCGTCGCGCCGGTGACGGCGGCGGCGCTCGTGCTGGCGTTGCTGGTGGGGGGCGGGATGGTGGCCTTCTTTGTGTCGCAGTCATCGGGCAGCGACGCGCCCCCCGCGGCGGGACCATTCGTCACGCCCGGGCCCACCAACCCCGTGGCCGCCTTCGACGTGCGCGAGGTGAACGGCGCCACGCTCACCCTGCTCCCCGCCAACATCGAGGGCGAGCCGCTGACGACCACGCTGCAGGCAGGGGTCACGCTGGAGGCGTTCGTGCCGGGCCTGGCCACCCGCCTCGAGCCGGGGCAGTGGCTCGTCTTCACGGGCGAGGGCGACCCCGTGCGCAACTACGTCATCCGCCAGGTCATCGCCATCGTCGACCCGGGCGCGCCCCTGGCCGACGGTCTCGCCCGCTCGCCCGCGGGCTTCATCGGCACGGAGCTCCTGGGCAATCCCAACCACCGCCCCGTGCTCTGGGGGCTCGTCGAATCCGTGACCGTCTACCCCACCGACGGCGGCGCCGACGTGACGCTGGCCGGGCCGGACGGGCCCATCACGGTCGAGATCTACCAGGGCGTGACCCTCTTCTTCGTCGAGCCCTACGACGCGCCCATCACCGACGGCGACCGCATCGCCATCCGCGCCCCCGGGGGCACGGATCCCGCCAACGCCGGGGCCATCCTCGTCGCCCCCCAGGGCGCGCGCTAGTCGGGAACTAGCCGGGCGGCGACGATACTGGGGGACGACCCCCACTGCCGCGCCACGTCATCGAGGCCTGCCACGACGTGAACGCTTCGCGCCCCAAGGTCCACGAGGACCGTCGTGGGATCGGCTCCACACGCATAGCTCGACGTCCCCCACAGCCCCAGGAAGAGCTTGTCGCCTAGGTGATCGACCAGGCGAATGCGTTGCGGGTCTTCCCACGAATACGCCCCCGTGACCTCGCCCTGTTCGTCCATGGTGACGAAGAGGTCCGGCTCCTCAGGGGCGCGGTGGCTCCCGGGGCTTGCGCTCCAGAGCAGGGAACCGCCGGGAAGGCCGGCTACCGGCCACCAGACCGCTTCTGCGGCGGCAGCGTCAGCCGGGGGAGGCGTCGCCAGCCGTTCGCCGGAGGCATCAAGGAAGGCCCCTTCGGCGCGGTCCACCCAGACGGGAGTGAGGCCGGCCTCACTCGGGCGCCACATCACAGTTTCTGCGGAGCCAGCCCCCTGCGGGAACGGCAATTCCTCTCCTGAGCGGTACCACCATGCCCGGCCACCGGCCGCTGCCTCCCCACCCGCGCCAGATGCTGGAAGGAAGACGGCAACATCGTCCTCGGCAACAGCCAGTATCCCCACCTCCACCGCCATCTCGCCCCACCTCTCCCACGTCGCGCCGGCATCGCCTGACACCCACAGCGCGTACATGGCGTCCTCACTCCCTTGATACATCGATGGACAGACTCCCCGCTCGCACTCCCGGGCCGCCAGAGTCCGGCCGCTCTCGCCTACGCCAGCGAGCACGGTGGCAACCGAGCGGTCGGGCCGCGTATCGAAGAACGCGAGGGGGCGATCGACAACCAGCGTGCCGGCGTCCGGGTTGGCGACGACCCTGTGCGTATCCCAGGCGCCCTCGCAGTGGTGTTGGAGGTAGTAGACCGCCGTCCCCGCCGGCAGTGGCCGCGGCTCGCCCATCGTGAGCGGCTCGTAGTCGACGGCGGGGCGCGCCGCCTCGGCGGGGGCTGGCGCTGGCCGGGCGGCGAAGAGATCTTCCGTTCGCATGGAGAGCCCATCGACTTGATGGAAGGTCAGCGTCGCGAGATCGAGGAGCGCGACGTCGAGGGGCCCCGTTCTGAAGTGGAAGATGGCGGGGAAATAGGGAGTGGGGAGGCTCACGGGGCGCAGCAGGAGGTCGTGTGGGCGGGAAGGCGCCCAGAGGGGTTGCACCGAGCCATACACCTGCTCGACCACGCCCTCCTCGTCTGCTATCGCGAAGAGTTGCAGTCCTTCGACCTCAGCACTCCAGCGAAGCATTTCATGCCCCGGTTCTCTCCCGCCCGGCGCTGACGGAGCGGGCTCCTCGCCTGAGACGACCCAGCGGTCCCAGAACCCTCCCTCCTCCAGCTCGCCCAGACCCAGGGGCTCAAGCCGCGCCAGCATCTCCTCCCACTCTTCATCGGTCAGGCCCCAGTGACGGCGCGAGTCCCAGATGTTCCATGTCCTGAGCCGCACGTCCTCGTCCGTCACCTCGGAGATGGTCGTGCCGGGAAGCACCAGTCCCCAGTCTTCCCATGTGCGTCCATCGTCGCGCGAGACCCGAAGCCGCAGTTCCGCATCAAGAGTTGGGTAGTAGCCATGGTCCATGCAAATCCCCACCGAACAGACGAAGCAGAACCCGGCCTCGCAGATGGTGGCGGCCATCGTCTGTCCGCTCTCGCTCACGCCGAAGTCAATGACGGTCGCGGAAAACGGGCCGACGTCATCAAAGAAGGCCAGCGGGCGGTCAAAGCTCAACTTGCCCACGGCTTCGTCGAACACGATCCGGCCGAGATCGATTGGCCCGGCGTCACACTCGGTACATGGCCACACCCAGAAGTACAGCGCGACTCCAGCCGGCAGCAGTCGCGGTTCCCCCACGGTGACCTCCATGTACTCGATGGCGGCGGGCTCCGGCGGCGGGGTCGGTTCCGGCATAGCGGTCGCCGTGGCGGTGGGCGGCGGTGTCGGGGTGGGGGTAGGTTCTGCCGTCGGCGTGACGGTAGCGGTGGGTTCCGGCGTCGGAGTCATGGTGGCCGTGACTGTGGGCTCCGGCGAAGCACTCCCCGTAACGGTTGGGGTGTGATGCGCCGGACCCGTGGCGGGAGGGATTGCCTCGTCGCCGCATGCCGCTACCGCAAGCGGTAGCAGGCACATGAGCAGCCGGCGAGAGAATCGGGCCCGGCGCACCATGAACTCCACCCTAGAGGCCGAACGCCCGAATTACCCCGTCCGTTTTCGAAATCTCCGGGAGCGGGCGACTCGCCCCTACTCCGTGCGCAGCGCGGCCGCGTCGGACGTTCGCGACAACGCCTGCACAGTCGCCACGAGCGCCACCGCGAACACCGCCGCCACCGCCGCCGCCCCCACGATCACGAACGTCCACTCCGTCTGCAGCACGAAGCCGGGCTCGACCGGGAGCCCCGCCTCCGTCACGTCGAGGAAGGAGAGCATGCGGCGCCCCACGAACTGGCCCACGAGCACGCCCGCGGCCACGCCCACCACCCCCACGATGGCGTACTCGAGCCCGAGCACGGCCATCACCTGCCGTCTCGTCAGTCCGATCGCCCCCAGCACGGCGAACTCGACCCGCCGCCGCTGGATCGCCATCCAGAGCGAGACCAGCAGCGCCACCGCCACCAGCGCCAGCGTCGCCACGAACGACACCGAGAGGATGCCCGTGCCGCTCGCCGCAATGAGCGGGTTCGAGCGCACCGACTCCAGCGTCTCCTCCTGGTCGACGACGCGGCTCAGCCCGATGCGGTTCAGGACTTCCTGGATGTGCGCCCGGTCGGCGTCGGGCGCCAGGTCGAGCCACACCTCGTTCATGCGCGCGAGGTCGCCGGGAACGGTGCTGACCATGTAGCCCCAGCGCTGGAGCTGGTCGCGATTGAGCACGACGGAGGGCCCCTCCAGGGCGGGCAACGTGGGGAAGCGCTCGTACACGCCGCGCACCACGAATGGCACGATGAGGTTGTCGATCTCGAGCAGATCCTCGTCGCCCACCTCCAGCCGGTTCTGCTCGAGGAAGGCTTCGCTCGCCAGCAGCGGCAGGGGGATGCCGCGGTCGGCCGGGTAGAGGCCGCGCCGCTCGCCCGTTGTGCCGCGCCGGAACCCGAGGCGCGCCGCCTGCGAGCCGGTGCGGACCTCCTCGCTGCTCAGTTGCAGGCTGTCGGTGAATCGCTCGGCGCTGGGGACGGCCTCCCAGCGCACCACGCCCTCGAAGCCTTCCAGCAAGGTGAGCGACCCGTCCGGATCGACGGCCGAGAGGTCGTCGATGTAGACCGGGTCGTCGCTTGCGTTGAACTGGTTGACAGGCTCCGTGAGGATCAGGCCGACGAGCGAGAGGGGCCATTCCAGCGGGCGGAAGTTGTCGGATTCGATGGGGGCGCGCAGCTCCCGCCACCCACGGAAGTCGAGCTTGCCGAATTTCAGCAGGTCGTGCTGCCCGTTCGCGTCGCGCACGCGCGCCCACATGGTCACGCTGCTGCGGACGATGAGGGGGTTCACCCACACGGAGAGCTCCGCCGCGCCGGGCGTGATGGGCATGCCGCGCAGGATCTCGCCGCTGTCGACGCGGTCGAGGATGGCCCCGAGCGAGCGGTCGGCGAAGTCCTCGCGCCACCAGAGCAGGTCCTCCACCTCGCCGGAGACCCCCAGCACGGACACCGCGGGGCCGGCGCTGTTGGGCGTGGCGACGGCCCCAGTGAGTCGCATCACGGCGGCGACGTCGTCGACGCCCTCGACCGCGGCGATCTCCGTCTCGAGTTTGACCGGGTCGGAGGGAATGAAGGTGACATCCGTGGCGCTCGCGCGCAGCTCCACGCCGGCGGCGAAGCGGGCGCGATCCTCGTACGAGCGCTCGGTGGTGCTCGTGTAGCTGGCCGCGAACATGCCCACGGCCACCGCCATCATCAGGAGCAGGGCGAGCTGCGTGTACGGCCCGGGGCGCCGCACCAGCTGCCAGAGCCCCATCGCCACCGCCACCCCGGCCACGCGCCCCGTCGCCTGCACCACAAGGCGCAGCACGATTGGGTAGAGGCGCGCCAGCACGGCCGCCGCCGCCGCGATGATGAGCGCCGGGGACGCGAGCAGCAGCGGATCGCTCGAGACGCCGCCCGTGGCCGAGGGCGTGTAGACGGACTCGCGCTCGTTCAGCTCCCACAGGGCGAGCAGCGCGAATCCGACCAGGACCACGTCGAGGTAGTAGCGCTGGATGAGGCCCGCGGCCGGCCGCGCCAGCGCGCGGCGCTGGCCCTGCGGCCCCCGCCGCGCGACCACGAAGGCCGGCGCCGTGAGCGCGATGATCGACAGCGCCGCCCCCAGCGCCGCGAGCGGGAAGGCGAGCGGCTCAAAGGAGACGGGCAGCAGCTCTCCGCCGGAGATGTCGCTGAAGACGGGCGTGAAGCCGAGCAGCGCCGTGACGCCCCCGGCGATGAACGGAGCCACCAGGATGGCGGGCAGGCCGAGGGCCAGCCCTTCCAGGGCGTAGAGCGCGACCACCTGGGCCGTGCTCGACCCGCGCCCCCGGAGGAGGGCGATCTCCTCGCCCTGCCGCTCCACCACCGCCACAGAGATGAGCGCCACGTAGAAGAGGGCGATGGCGGCGATCTGGATGAGCAGGATCGTGAGCGGCGCCCGCTGGAAGTCGGCGCTTCGCCCGAAGGCGTCGAGGGTGACCACGAGCGGGCTGGCGGCGTAGCCGCTGTAGACGCGCAGGTCCTGGTTCAGCGCGACGATGTCGTCGCGGGCGCGTTCGAAGTTGCCCTGGTCGAGCTGGTCGATGTCCGCGAGCACGTTCCATCGCAAGGCAAGGCGCTGGCCCGGGTAGCGAGACGCGAGATCGCCGAGCACCGCGTCGACGTGCGCGACCATCGGCGCGACCAGGCCGGAGTCGGCCAGCGGCGCGGTGGGCTGGACGTAGCGGTCGCTGGCCGCCGCCCAGAACGAGGCGTCCGGATTCTCGATGCTGATGATGCCCGTCAGGACGGCGGGCGTGGCGTAGCGCACCTTCACCTTCAGGTCGCAGGGAAGCTGGGGCTGCAGCCCCTCGGGGATGATGCGGTCGCAGTTGTCGATCTCCTCGATCAGGAGGAACTCGTCGCCCGGGGCGAGGCGCGCGACGGCCGCGGCGCGCCCGCCCATCGCCACCTCCAGCCGCCCCTCGGGACCGGTGGGCGCGGGCAGGCGCCCCTCGTCCAGCACGACGTACTGCTCGATCCCCTCGATCGCGTAGAGCACGCCGAGGGTCGTGCCCTGGCGCGGCTCCTCGCCCGTCCGCCCGATCGAGAGCCGCGCCGACTCCAGGACGATGGACCGCTGGCTCGTGAACCAGCCGAGCCGCTCGTCGATGCGGGCCTCGACCGCTTCGCGCACGGCCACGGAGTCGGAGGTAGCGAGCTGCTGGATCCCGATGCCGGCGCGGATCGAGGGCTCGCCGCGGAGCTCGTCGCGAACCGTGAACTTGAGGCCGAGGTCGGCCATGGCGCGCGCATAGATGGGAGCGCTCGCCAGCAGGGTGGAGGCCACGAGCACGCCCAGCGCGAGCACCGCCAGCATCCGCCAGCTGGAGGCGACGTGGCGCAGCAGCAACGCCCAGAGGACGGCAAAGCTCCCCATGCGCGCACAAGGGTAGCGGTACGGGGCGCCCGAGCGCTCGTGCCGGGAGAAACCAGGCCATCTCTTCCGGTCTCAATGGGCCAGCCCCGACAACCAGGCGCGAGCGCCAGCGCGCCGCTGTCCTGTACGCTCCCCTGACGCCCATGGACAGCTTCGCCTCCCTCCTCCGGATCGTCGCTCAGCGGAGCCTCGCCAACTGGCGGCTGCTCGCGACCGTCATCTTCGGCATGGTGCTGGCCGCCGCCCTCATGTCGAGCGTCATCCTCTACTCCGACGCCGTGCGCGACCTCGGCCTCAGCTTCACCCTCCGCCAGCAGGAACCCCTCGACCTCGACCTCAAGGTGGTCAGCAACACCCAGCCCGGCGAGCCCGAGATCTACAACGAGCGACGCGACGCCACCCTCGCCCTCTTCCGCCGCTACGCCGGCAGCCTCATCGAGGACACCGGCTTCTTCGGACGCTCCTCCACCTTCTTCCTCGCCGAGCCGGGCGTGCCCATCGACTACGAAGACGAACTGCGCGTCCGCGCCCACTTCCTCTTCTTCTCCGACATCGAGTCCCACGTGACGCTCGTCGAGGGCGCCGCCCCGGCCCCTTCCCCACCCACCACCGACCCCTCCCGGCGCCCCAGCTTCGAGGTCTGGATGAGCGCCACCGCCGCCCGCCAGCTCGGCGTCGGGCCGGGCGACAGGTTCGACCTCCAACCCTTCTGGCGCGAGGACGTCGACCCCGTGGAGGTTACGATCGCCGGACTCGTCGAACCGAACGACCCCACCGAGGACTACTGGTTCGGCAACACCCGCCGCCTGGTGGTCGACACGACCCGCTGGCCCACGTTCCCCTTCATCATCGACGAGCGCACGTTCGTCGAGGTGCTGGCGCCCTACCTGCCCTCGATCGACGGCACCTTCGAGACCTTCGCGTTCATCGACACCGAGCGCGTCAACAGCCGCAACGCCGAGCGGGTCAAGCTCAACCTGCGCGCCCTCGATCGCGCGGTCCGCTCGCAGCTGGAGCTGTCGGCGCTCGACACGGAGTTGGCGGACGTCGTGGCCGAATACCAGGAGAAGCTGTTCTTCACCCGCCTCCCCCTGTTCGCGCTCATGCTGCTCATCGTCGGCATCGCTCTCTACTACCTGGTGCTGGTGGCGACGATGCTGGTGGAGCGGCAGGCGGGCGAGATCGCCCTCCTCAAGAGCCGGGGCGCCGGGCTCGGCCAGATCATGACCGTCTACCTGGTCGAGGGGTCGGCGCTCACCCTCTTCGCCGTCGTCCTCGGGCCCCTCCTCGCCTCGGGCGTCATCCGCCTGCTCGGCCCCACGCCGCCCTTCGCCGACCTGAGCCAGGGGCAGCTCCTGCGCGTCGCCCTCACGCCCGAGGCCTTCGGCATGGCCGCCCTCGGGGCGGTGCTCGCCCTCGTCGCCCTGCTCTGGCCCGCCTACCGCGCATCCGGCGCGAGCATGGTGCACTACAAGCAGAGCCTCGCGCGCCCGGCCAAACAGCCCCTCTTCCTGCGCTACTACCTCGATCTCGTGCTCGTGGGCGTGGGCGCCTTCCTCTTCTACCAGCTGCGGCAGCGAGGCTCCCTCGTGACCGAGAACCTCTTCGGCGATCTCTCCGCCGACCCCCTCCTGCTCGTCTCCCCCGCGCTCTTCATGCTGATGATCGCGCTCGTCTTCCTGCGCCTCTTCCCGGTCGTCCTGGGGATCGCGTCGTGGGCGCTGCGCGGGCTGAGCGGGGCCACCATCCTGCTCGGCCTCTGGCGCATGGTGCGAAGCCCCCTCCACTACAGCCGCCTCATCCTCCTGCTCCTGCTCGCCACCTCCGTGGGCATGTTCGCGGCGGGGTTCCGCGCCACGCTCGACCGCAGCTTCGAGGACCGCGCCGCCTACGAGGCCGGCGCCCCCGGCCGCGTCGTTGATATCCGCACGCCCGCCCGCATCTCCCCCGAGCGGCTGGAGGAGGCGATCGAGGCGATCGAGGGGCTGGACGACGCCAGCGCCGCCGCCCGCCTCGACGTCGGCTACGCGCCCGCCACCGGCCGCTCGGTCCCGGCCGAGCTCCTGGGCGTCGGCGACGGGTTCGCCGGCGTCGCCTACTGGCGGGATGACTTCGGCGGCGATCTCGAGTCGATGCTCGCCCGCCTGAAGCCCGAGGAGGAGGTCCTGCCCGATGGGCCCATCGTGCCCGAAGGGTCACGCGCCCTCGGTGTCTGGACGCGCATCTCGCTGCCTGCCCTCGCCGTCCGTCCGGGCATCCGCGTGCGCGACGAGAACGGCCTCTACTACGAGTACCTGGCCCTCTCCGACCCCGTCGAGGAGGACGACGGCTGGCTCCTCTACGTGGTCGACCTCACCCGGCCCTACAACCCCCGCGGCAGCCCCCCCGAGCTCGACGCGCCCCTCGAGGTCGAGGCGATCTTCCTCAACATTCGCCGCTTCGCCGCCGCCCCCGGACGCGTCACCGCCGTCATCGACGACATCGTCGCCTACCCCGAGGGCGGGGGCGCGGACGACGCCGTCCTGGTCGAGTCCTTCGAGTCGCTCGACCGCTACCAGTCCATCACGGGCGCCTCCGGGGACACGCAGACGACGATCACGCGCGCCGACGTGGACAACGACCGCGGGCGCTACGCCGCCCAGATCAGCTTCAACTACAACAGCTTCGCCACGAGCGCGGTGGGCCTGCGCCTGCGCCGCTCGCCCGAGCCCCTGCGCGTCCTTGCCAGCGAGTCGTTCCTCGACGCCATCGACGCGGATCCGGGCGACACCATCCCCCTCCGTCTCAACCGCCAGGTGCTCAGCGTCCGGATCGCGGGCGCCTTCGAGCTGTTCCCGGGCTTCTACCCCGGCCCGCGGAACCACCTGCTCGTGGCCGACCTCGCCACCCTCCGCGGAGCGGGGGCGGGCATCCCCCGCGTAGCCGGAGGGATCAACGCGACCGAGGTCTGGATCGGCAGCGTTGACGGAATCGAGCTGACCGGCGACTTCCTCGAGGAGCGCGGCATTCGCGCCTCCGAGGTGTACGACGAGTCCGCCATGCTCGCGGTCGAGTCCTCGGACCCGCTCGTGGCCGCGAGCTGGGAGGGAATCCTCTTCCTCTCCTTCGGCGCCGTGCTGCTGCTCACGGCCCTCGGCTTCATCGTCTTCTCCTACCTGGCCGCGCAGACGCGCTCCCTGGAGTTCGCCATCCTCCGCACGATGGGCTTCTCCGGACGCCAGATCGTGGGCGTCGTCGCCTTCGAGCAGCTCTTCGTGATCGTGGCCGGAGTCACCGCCGGCACCGCCCTCGGCTTCCCCCTCGGGCGCCTCATGATCGGCGCCCTCGCACTCACCGAGGACGGCAGCGACGTGGTCCCGCCCCTCCTCTCGCAGGTAAGCTGGGAGACCGTGCTCTCCGTTTACGGCCTGCTCGCCCTCGTCTTCATCGGCACCGTGGCCGCCCTCGCGCGGCTCTACTCGCGGCTGGCCCTGCATCGCGCCCTGCGCATCGGCGAGCTCTAGGACCTGCACATGACGACCTTCCCCGATACCGAAACCGACACGGCCCCGTACATCGTCTGCGAGGACCTCTTCAAGATTCACAAGAGCGACGAGCTCGAGGTGGTCGCCCTGCGCGGGCTCGATCTGAAGGTGCGCGGGGGCGAGCTGATGGCCATCGTGGGCGCCTCCGGCTCGGGCAAGAGCACCCTGCTCAACATCCTCGCCGGGCTCGACCAGCCCAGCGCCGGCCGCGCCTTCGTCGGCGGGCGCGACCTGCTGACCATGACCGAGGGGGAGATGGTGCGCTACCGCCGCAGCGCCGTCGGCTTCATCTGGCAGCAGACCGGCCGCAACCTCATCCCCTACCTGACCGCGACGCAGAACGTCGAGCTGCCCCTCATGCTCGATGGCGTCGAGGCGGGAACGGCCCGCGATCGCGCCAACGAGCTGCTCGCCGCCGTGAACCTGGAGCACCGCCACGACCACCACCCCGAGCAGCTCTCGGGCGGGGAGCAGCAGCGCGTCTCCATCGCCGTCGCGCTCGCCAACCGCCCGCCCCTCCTCCTCGCCGACGAGCCCACGGGCGAGCTCGACGCCATCGGCGCCGACAGCGTGTACGAGGTCCTCGGCGAGCTGAACGCCCGCTACGGCGTCACCATCATCATCGTCACCCACGACCCCGAGATCGCCTCCCGCGTGAACCGAGTCGTCGCCATCCGCGACGGGCGCACGAGCATGGAGATCTTCCGGCGCGTGGAGCGGACCGGGGGCGTGACCCACGTCGTCCACGACGAGTACGTGCTCGTCGATTCCGCCGGGCGCCTGCAGGTGCCGCGCGAGTTCCTCGACCGGCTCAGCATCAGCGAGCGCGCCAAGCTTTTCCTGGGCGAAGGGCGCGTCGAGGTGCTGCCCGACCGCGTCCACCGCGTCTCCGGGGAGGACGCCTGATGGCCGGGGCATCCGTCGCGCTGCGCAACGTCTCACGCCTCTTCGAGCTGGGCTCGGAGGAGGTCTGGGCCGTGCGCGACGTGACGCTCTCCGTGGAGCCGGGCGAGTTCCTGGCCCTCATCGGGCGCTCCGGCTCGGGCAAGACGACCCTGCTCAACACCATCGCCGGCCTCGACCGGCCCACCGGCGGCGAGGTCGAGATCGACGGCGAGCGCGTCGACACCATGAGCGAGGCGGACCTCATCGCCCTGCGCCGCCAGAAGCTCGGCTTCATCTTCCAGTCGTTCGGGCTCCTGCCCCTGCTCTCCGCCCAGGAGAACGTGGAGCTGCCCCTCCGCATCGCCGGCGTCCATCGCGACCGCCCCGCCCGCGCCCGCGAGGTGCTGGAGCTGGTCGGCCTCGAGCGTCGCGCCCACCACCGCCCCTACGAGCTTTCCGGCGGCGAGCAGCAGCGCGTCGCCATCGCCCGCGCGCTCGTGACGGAGCCGACGCTCGTGCTCGCCGACGAGCCTACCGGCGAGCTCGACTCGGCCACGGCCACCGCCGTCTTCACCCTCATCCGCGACATCTGCCGCGAGCGCGGCGTCTCCATCATCACCTGCACGCACGACCGCCTCGTGATGGAGATGGCGAGCCGCGTCGAGGAGCTGGAGGACGGCCGCCTCGTGACGGGCCACCGGGGCGACGTCTGGGGCCGGGTGCAGTCGCGCGAGCGCAGCCCCTTCGAGGCGCCCGAGGGCGAGGACGAAGCCAGCCAGTCCCTCCCCTCCCTCATCGGCGCCGACACCCGCAACTTCGGCGTCCTCGACACGGAAGCGGAGCCCGAGCCGGAACCGGAGGAGCCCGAAGAGGTCGAGGACATCCCCGAGGATCGCTGGGCCCGGCCGACGTAACCAATTGGCCTCTTGACACCCGCCCCTCACTCAGCCGCGCGTCAGCGCGGCGCTCTCCTCAGTGAAGGCGCGCAGCGCCGAGCGCTCTCCTCAGCCGGGCGCTAGCCCGCCGCTCCACTCAGCGAGCACCGCGAGCGCTCTCCTCGTACACTGCCCGCATGCCCGCTTTCCCCTCCACCGAGTGGTTCCAGGAGGCCGCCGACCGCCTCAACGCCTCCGACAGCTTCGAGCGCCTCGGCTCCTGCGACGCCGACGTCGGCGTGCAGGTGGGCGACCGCTGCTTCGCCATCACCTTCGAGGCGTTCGCCATCACGAAAGTCGCCGAGGTGCCCTGCGACGCCCCCGGCGACCTCGACTTCATCCTCCTCCAGACCCCCGAGGCCTGGAGAGCCATGCTCGAGAACATCAAGGCCAACGGCCAGGCGGACGCCCTCTACACCCTCAACTCACTCGACCTCTCGCACAGCGACGGGCTCGCCACGGGCGAGGACTACACCCGCCGCGACCTCTTCTACCGCTTCAACCAGACCTTCCAGGAGTACTTCGACATCTCCGCGGAGATGGAGACGACGTTCGCCTAGCGGCGCGCGCGGCGGTGCCAGCGGCGCCCCCGGCCGGACGCGCCGTGCCGCCCGCCTGCCGGCGCGGGTGTGGCCACCGCGATGGCGTCCGCCCCCTCCTCGATGAGCGGGTGAAGGACCGTCATCGCGTGGGTGAGCTCGCCCGCGACTTGGTTGGCCAGCTCCACCGTGAGGCGCTCGAAGGGGAAGGGCCGGTGCAGCCGCCACCAGGTGGAGGTCCACTCCTCCAGCTCCCAGGCGGGCCCCAGCTCGCCGAGCAGGTCGGCGGC
>DAOUID010000111.1:0-3277 GCA_034428315.1 Dehalococcoidia bacterium | reverse complement strand
GCGCCGCGGATGCCGGTGACGGCGGGGATGCCGTACTCGCGCGCCACGGTGGCGGCGTGGCTGAGGAGACCACCGGTCTCGACGACGACGCCGGCGGCGGGGAGGAAGAGCGGGGTCCAGGGCGCGTCCGTCACAGGGGCGACGAGGATCTCGCCGGGGAGGATGGTGGCTTCCGAGGCGCCGTCGGCGCTGAGGACGACGCGCGCACGGCCCCGGGTCTGACCGGGACTGACGCCGATGCCCTGGAACGAGGTCTCGCCGCCGGCGTCGGCGGTCTGGCGGGGGGTGGCCTCGACCGGTCGCTGGAAGATGATGGGGAGCTCGTAGTCGTGGAGCATCTCGTAGCGGGTACGGCGCTCGACGATGACGTCCTGAACCTCGGCTGCGGAAAGGCCGCCGTCGAGGGCCTCGGGGAGCTCGGCGAGGCGGAGGAACCAGACATCCTCGGGGTCGTCGAGTTCGCCTCGATCGGCAAGGCGCCTGGCGATCTCCAGAACGGGCTGGCGGTAGGTACGGCAGAGCCTGGTCCAGCTCGCCTTGGTCGTCTCGCGCTTGCCGTTCATGACCTGCACGAGGTCCAGGAGCCTGCGGAACTCGGCTCGCTGGTCCTCGGGAAGGGCAGCCTCGACCTCTGCCTCGAGCGCGACGCGCTCGGCGGCCGAGCGCTCCTCCCGCACGTAGGGGCTGTGCTCCTCCTCCAGCGCAAGGTCGGCCTGGAGGCTGCTGAGGACGAACTGGGGCGATTCGTTCCAGGTGAGGCAGGAGGGGTCGGTCTCGCGCTGGCCGCGGAAGCCCAGATCGGCGATGAAGGTCTCGTAGTTGCTGGCGAACGCGGCCCAGTGGTCGCTGGGCGGCGACGCGAGCCGGGCCTGGAAGTCGTCGACCGAGATGCCGGCGATCTCTTCCGCAAGGGCGGGGCGGGCCACGACGAAGCGGCTCAGGTCCCAGATGGCCTTCGAGGGGCGGGCGCTCTCCACGTCGGTGAGGCCGCTCGTGAGGCCGGTCATCCAGCCCGCGGGGTGGTCGGGAACGTGCTCGTTGAGCAGCCCATCGAGGAGCGTGGTCTGGAGGCCGCCGCCGCTGCTGCACCAGTAGTGCGTGTAGAAGATGTCGCCGATGTGGTTGGTGGTCTCGTCGAGGGCGGCGAGCAAGCCTTCGTCGTCGACAGCCGTCCAATCGCGGGCGAGGGTGGCGGCGTAGTGCGCTTTCGCACGATCCGCGTCGGCGTCGACGAGCTCGCGGGCGCGCACGAAGTTGGCCATGAGGCGCTCCTGGACCGCCTCCGCGCGGGAGGTGTCCTGGGCGACCTCGGCGGTGATCTCCTCCTCGCCCTCGAAGAACTGCTTGAGGTAGTCGGCGCTGCCGCCGGTCTCGAAGGACGAGGTGAGGGCGTTGACGACGCTGATGTTCACGCAGAACTGGCCGCCCACGACGGGAAGCATGGTAGTTCCCGGCTTGTCGGGGATGGGGACGAGGTCCTCGATCTGGAGCTCGCGGGTGCCGACGACGAGCCACTGGTAGTTCCACTCGCGGATGAGGTCGGCGGGCAGGGGGCTCGTGATGCCGGGCAGAACCTCGTCGGTGTTCCCGGTGGTGTAGTCGTTGTAGCGCTCGTCGATGGTGCTGTCCCAGCTGCAGAGGGGTTCCTGCAGGTTCGCCATGATTACTCCCGCGCGCGGGCTGCGCGCACGATCGCGGACTCTACCGGGGCGTTGCGTTAGGGGCTGAAGGGCGGAGACTGCTACGATTCGCGCGGCCCCGCAGCGGCCCGGGCGAGGTAGGCGTTGACCACATCCGTTTCGTCCGAGCCTGTCCTGGGCATCCTGCTGAGCGAACGCGAGAAGATGCTGCTGCTCCTCGCACTGGGCATGTGCATGTTCCTCAGCTCGCTTGACGGCTCCATCCTGGCGACGGCGCTGCCGACGATTTCGTCGGACCTCGACGGGTTCAAGCTGCTTCCGTGGGTATTGACGCTCTACATGCTCACGTCGACGGTTGTGGTGCCGATCGTGGGGAAGCTCTCGGACATGTTCGGGCGGCGGCCGTTCGTCATCTCCGGGGTGCTCATCTTCCTCATCGGATCGCTCGGCGCGGGACTGGCCCCGACCATGCTGACGCTCATCGCCGCCCGGGGCGTCCAGGGGATCGGCGGGGGTTTCATCCTCGCCTGCGTGCTGGTGGTGATGGCGGACATGTATACGCCCATCGAGCGAGCGAAGTACGTGGCCTACATCCTCGCGATCATCACGGCCGGGACGCTGCTCGGGCCTCCGGTGGGAGGCTTTTTCGCGGACGGCCCCGGCTGGCGATGGTGCTTCTTCATCAACATCCCCATCGGCGTGATCGCCCTTGCGACGATCTGGACCACCCTTCCGAACACCCGCCAGGGAGGACGGATCTCGGACATCGACTTCACCGGGGCGGCCGTGCTGACGACGGCAACGGTGGCGGGGCTGCTGGCCGCGGGGTGGGCGTATGAGGCGTATGGATGGGGGTCGGCGGTCACGGTTGGGCTGCTCGTTGCAGCAGGCGTGTTGCTTGTGGGGTTCGTCGTGATCGAGATCCGGCACCCGAACGCCATCATCCCCATGGAGCTCTTCCGGAACCGGATGTACGTGCTCACGGGGGTGATCGCGGTCCTGTCGAGCGCGGTGCTGTTCTCAGTGCCCATCTACCTGCCGACCTTTATCCAGACGTCGCTCGGGGCCTCGGCGCAGATGTCCGGGTTGTTGATCATGCCGCAGGCCATAGCGCTGGTGGTGATGAGCTTTATCGCGGGGCGGGTCGTCGAGCGGACGGGGCGCTTCAAGCAGCTGGTGGTGGTGGGGTGCGGCCTCTCGGGGCTGGCAGCGTTCCTGCTGCAGACCATGGGGGTGGGTGACCCGCTCTGGCAGGTGGCCCTCTACATGGTCATCTTCGGCATGGGATCGGGGCTGGTGACCCCGCTCATCAACGTGATCGTGCAGGCTTGCGTGCGGCAGGAAGACACGGGCGTCGCGACGAGCAGCCAGATGTACTTCCGCCAGATCGCCGGGGTGATCGGCGTGGCCCTGTTCGGAGTGCTGCTCACGACCACGTACAGCTCCTCCTTCACCGAGAACGTCGAAGAGGAGGTGCAGGCAGCGATGCCGGTGGCAGTCTTCGAGGAGCTCAGGGACGACGCCACGCTCAGCATCGATGCCGAGCGGATCGAGGAGGTGCGGACCACGTTCCTGCAGGCGGGGGGTACGGAAGCGCTCTTCGAACAGGCCCTGGGAGCGCAGCAGGAAGCAGCGGC
>DAOUID010000110.1:0-3694 GCA_034428315.1 Dehalococcoidia bacterium | reverse complement strand
TGACGGCCGCGCAGGAGTCGGATGAGGAGCTGTGGGCCGGGGACACGAGCGACGAGGCGGAGCTGGAAGCGCGGCGGGTGGCGCTCATGGACGGCGTGCGGGAACAGGCCTTCGAGGCGCTCGTCGAGACGATGGGGGAGACGCGGGAGGCTGCGGTGGCGGCGGTGCTGGAGTTGCCGGCGGCGGCGCTGGACCGGGATGTGCGGGTGGCGGGGGCGCCGCAGCCGTTGCCGCTGCGGACCTACCTGGCTATCTGGGCGGAGCACGACAGCGAGCATGAAGCCGCGATCCGGCGGGCGATCGAGACATCGCCGGACGCGACCACGCTCACGCTTGCGGCTCGACGGGCGCGCGGGAGCCGCTGAGTCCGAGGGCGACGCCCGCGACGATGAGCGGTCCGCCTATCAGGACGCCGATGGGCGGCGTCTCGCCGAGGACCGGGATGGCGTAGATGGTCGCGAGGAGCGGCTCCCCGAGGATGGCGAGGCCGACGGTGACGACGCGCAGGTGTCCGAGGGCGTAGTTGATGGACGTGTGCCCCACGAGCTGGGGGATGAGGGCCAGGAGGAGGATGAAGATCCAGGCGTCGGCGGCGAAGCCGCTGATCTGGGGGCGCACGATGAGGACGGCGAGCCAAAGGACGATGGTCGCGGAGGTGTAGGCGACGGCTGAGTAGGGGAGGGCGCCGGTCTCATCGCGGGTCTTGCGGCGGATGGTCTGGGAGACGGCCACGAAGAAGGCGGCGAGGAGGGCGAGGAGGTCGCCGATGAGGAACTCGATGCCGCGGGTCAGGTCGGAGATGGTGATGCAGAGGAGTCCGGCGATGGCGATGGCGAGACCGGCGTACTCGCGGGGGGCGGGGCGTTCGCGCAGGACGGCGAAGGCGATGAGCGCTCCGAGGAGCGGCTGCAGCCCCACGATGACCACGCTTGAGGCCACGGAGGTGTGTTCGAGGGAGGCGAACCAACTCCAGAAGTGCCCGGCGAGGAAGACGCCGGAGAGCGCCAGCAGGGGCAGGCTGGAGCGGGGAGGGAGGGCGAGCTTGCCGCGGGCGCGAGCGACGGCGACCAGGAGAAGGAGGATGGCGGCGGCGATGAGGAGCCGGTAGGCGGCGATCGTGAGGGCGGGGGCCTCGTCGGCGAGGCGCACGAAGATGGCGGCCCAGGAGATGCCAAGGACGCCGACGAGGAGCACGAGCAGGGGTGTCCGGGAAGCCGGCACGGCCGCCACGCTAGGGGGACGTGGGGCGGGGAAGCAAGGCGCGAACGGGAAGGGACGCCCGAACGCCTAGAATCACGGGATGGAGGGCACGCTGGCCGAACGGCTGGGGCAGCTCGCCGCCGAGGAAGCGCCGGCGGCCGCGCGGTTCGACTCCGATGAGCCGGTCGAGGGCGGCTGGGCGGTCCTGCCTTCGGCCTTCAACCCGCCGACACGCGCCCACCTGCGGCTGCTCGATCTGGCGCTGGCCGTGGAGGGCGTGGAAGGCGGCGCGGCGCTCCTGACGACGCGGAACGTGGCGAAAGGGATCGAAGGGGCGGCGCTGGCGGACCGCATCGGGATGCTGTTGGCGGCGCGGGCGTCCCGACCCGGCCTGGCGGTGCTGGCAGCCAACCAGGCGCGGATCGTGGACCAGGCGTCGGCGCTGCGGGCGACCTGGCCGGGCGCCTCCTTCGACTTCGTGCTCGGGTACGACACGCTCATCCGGCTGTTCGACGAGCGGTACTACGCCGGAGCGATGGAGCGGGAGCTGGACCCGTTCTTCGAGCGGCATCGGGTGGTCGCGGCGAACCGGGGGGAGGTCACGGCCTCCGGGGTCGACGCCTACGTGGCGGAGCAGGCCTCACACTACGACGGCCGCATCGTGGCGGTGGCGCTGGACGAGGCGCACGGGCGGATGGCTTCGAGCGATGCGCGGGCGCGGATCGCGGGGGGGGAGGGCAGCGGCGACGTGCCGGCGGAGGTGGCGGCGTACATCCGCGAGCACGGGCTCTACGAGGGGACGTAGGAGGGAGGCTGCTCGGCGGCCGGCGGGAGCACGGGGCGGGCAAGGAGCACCACGAGGGCGGCGGCGAGGGTGATGCCGGCAGTGACGAGGAAGGGCATCTCGTAGCTGCCGGTCGCCTGTTCCAGCAGCCCGACCAAGAGGGGCCCGGCGCCGCTGCTGACCTGGCTCGTGAAGGAGATCATCCCGAACACGGCCCCGAACGAAACGTAGCCGAAGATCTCGCTCGTGAGCAGGGACTGCATCATGTAGATGTTGCCGATGGTGATGCCGAAGGTGAAGGCGAAGACGTAGTTGGTGACGGCCGTGTCGATGTGGACCATGAGGAGCACGGAGGCGGCCTGCCAGACGAAGAGGGCGGCGGTGAGGTAGCGCTTGTTGAGGGCGTCGGCGAACCCCCCGACGATGAGGCGGGCGACGATGCTGCCGATGGCCCCGAAGCTGAGGGCGAGGGAGGCGGCGGTGCGGGAGCCGGTGCGGTCCTCGAGGAAGGCGATCTCATGGATGAGGAAGCCGGTCTGGGCGAGCAGGACGAGGACGAAGGCGACCGCGACGGCCCAGAACGAGAGCGTGCGCATCGCCTGGGAGAGGGTCCAGCGGCGGGTCTGGACCTCATCGCTGAGGGAGGCGGAAGGGGGCGGACCGGTCTGGGGCACGGCGCCGTCGGGCGGGAGGCGCATCTGGCTCGGGTCCCAGACGAGCACGAGGAAGATGACGGGGAGGCCCAACACGAGGGTGAAGGCAGCGATGACCGGGGTAGTGAGCTCGAGACCGCCGGAGGCGATGAGCCAGGCGCAGAGCGGGGGCAGGATGACGCCGGCCGAGGACACACCCGTGGCGGAGATGCTCATGGCGCGGGCGCGGCGGCGAATGAACCAGCGCGCCATGATGACGTTCGTGGAGACACCGCCGGCCATGCCGAACGAGGCGGCAAGGACCACGTACACGGCATAGAGCTGCCAGAGCTCCTCGACGAAGCCGATGCATCCCACCGTGACGGCGGTGAGGATCACGCCGACGACGAGGAAGGGCATGGGGCCTCGCCGGTCGATAGGGGGGCCCACGGCGGCGGCGGAAACTCCAGAGACGACGAAGTAGAGGGCGGTGGCGCCGCTGACGCTCGCGTTCGACCAGCCGTGGGCCTGCTGCAGCGGATTCAGGAAGACAGCGAGGCCGTAGTAGCCCACGCCCACGCCGCAGAGCATGACGAAGGCGACGCCGGCGACGACGTACCAACCGTAGTAGTAACGCGAGGGCAGGAGTCGCGCGGCGAGGGGGCGGCGGAAGGGAAGGGTGGGCGGCTCGGTCACGCGGAGGGGTCGCCACCGGCACGGCTGGTCACGATCTCATCGAGGTCGTCGACGACCATGCGCTCGCGCCTGCCGGCGCGGTCGTAGGCGGTCACGGGCGCGACGGCGTCGTGGTCGATGACGACATCGATGACGGTCGGGCGGGCGTTGCCGAGGGCGTCCTCGATGGCGCCCCGGAGCCGCGCCGGGTCGGTGACGCGAACGCCGTCGCAGCCGACGGCGCGGGCGACGGCGGAGAAGTCGACATCGCCGAACTCGGCGAGCTCGTAGGCCTTGCTGTCGAAGCGGAAGTCGAGGATGTGGGTGTCGAAGGCGAGGGCGTGGTTGTTGAGGACGACGTAGACGACGTTGAGGCCGTAGCGGACGGCCGTCTCCAGCTCGC
>DAOUID010000109.1:0-17260 GCA_034428315.1 Dehalococcoidia bacterium | reverse complement strand
ATGATGGCGCCGCCGCCGGGGTAGAGGCGCACGCGCGCGATAGCCGTCTTGCGGCGTCCGGTGCCGTAGTAGTACTGCTCGGCCATTACTTCTCCTCGGACTCTTCTGCCGGCTCGTCCGCGGCTTCCGCTTCGGCAGCGGGCTCGGCCTCGGCAACGGGCTCGTCTTCGGGGGCGTCGTCCTCCTCGGGGAGGTCGTCGTCTTCAACCTCGGCCGTGGCTGCGGCATCCGCTTCGGCGGCGGGGTCAGCCTCGGCAACGGGCTCATCTTCGGGGGCGTCGTCCTCAACCTCGGCCATAGCCGCGGCATCCGCTTCGGCGGCGGCGCGGGCTTCCTCGAGCTCGGCGAGCCAGGTAGCCACCTTCTCCCGACGGGTGAGGCGGGGCGTGGGGGTTTCCGGGACGGAGAGGGGGCGCAGGCGTGGTGGCGGGGTCGGGTTCGCGATGCTCGCCTGCAGGGCCTCCGCCGCCGCCTGGGCGGCGGCTTCGGCGGCGCGCTGGGAGCCGGTGACCTGCGCCTGGTGGGGATGATCGGCGCCGGCGTAGACCTTGAGGTGACGGCGCATCCGCTTGCCCAACGGTCCCTTGGGGAGCATCCCCCAGACGGCCCGCTCAAGCACCCGCTCGGGGGCTCGCGCCATCTGCTCGGCGAAGGTGCGCTTGCGCAGGTTGCCGGGGTATCCGGAGTGCCGGTAGTAGACCTTCTGCTCGGCCTTGCGGCCGCTCAGCCGCACCTGCCCGGCGTTGACGATGACGACGAAGTCGCCGTCGTCGAGGTGGGGCTCGTAGGTGGGCTTGTTCTTGCCGCGAAGCAGGGTGGCGACCTCAGTGGCGACGCGCCCGAGGGGGCGGTCGGCGGCATCGACGACGTGCCAGCTCTTGGCGATCTCGGAGGCCTTGCGGCGCACGGTGGATGTCATGTTGCGTACCCCTCGTCGTACCAGACGCGCTGCAGGCAGAGACCGTGCGGCGGCGCGGGCGGGCCCACCGTGGCGGGCACAGCGGCGGCGACGGCGCTCTCGAAGTCGCCGGCGGTGATGGCGCCGCGTCCCACCCGCACGAGTCCGCCGACGATGCGGCGAACCATCTGCGGGAGGAAGGCGTCGGCTTCGATGTCGAAGGCGAGGAGGCACTCGGCCTGAGAGAAGTTCGCTTCGGCGACGGTCCGCACGGGCGAGCGGCCCTCGTCAAGCGGGCCCGCACAGGCGCTGAAGTCCCGGCGTCCGAGGAGCGTGCGGGCGGCTTCCTTCATGACGGCAAGGTCGAGCTGGCCGCCGATACGCCAGGCGGTCCGGCGCTGCAGGGGCAGGCGCACGGCCGAGGTGAGCAGGGAATAGCGGTACCAGCGGCGACGAGCCCAGCGCCTCGGGTCGAAGTCCTCAGGTACCTCGCGCACGTCGCGGACGGCGACATCCTCGGGGAGGTGGGCGTTGAGGGCGCGCTCGACGGTGCGGGAGTCGTGGGCTGTGTCGGCGGAGAAGGCGGCGACCTGCCCGATGGCGTGGACGCCGGCGTCGGTGCGGCCCGCGAGCTCGACGCGGGTGGCGGCTCCGAAGAGGCGCTCGGCGGCGCCTTCGAGCTCGCCCTGCACCGTGCGGGCATGGAGTTGCCGCTGGGAGCCGGCGAACTCCTGACCGTCGTAGCTGACCGTGGCGGCGAAGCGCGTAATCTCGGACACGACTACCGTTCCTCGTCCTCCGCTTCCTCATCCCCGGCGTCTTCCGACTCGGCTTCCGTTTCTTCGGCCTGGCCCTCGTCGGTTTCAACCGACGCCACGGGCTCCTCGACATCGCCTTCCGCTTCGATGGAGGCTTCCGGCTCATCGCTGTCGGCAACGGCCTCGGTCTCGTCGGCGGCGTCGAGCGCGGGAGCGGCCTCCGCCTCATCGGCGGGCAGCTCCTCGGCGAGGTCGAGCGCCTCCTGGTAGTCGACGGTCTCGATAACGGCCATCCTGGCCCCGTCTCCCTTGCGCGGTTCGAGGCGGGTGATGCGCAGGTAGCCGCCCGGGCGGTCGGCCATGCGAGGGGCGATGTCGTCGAAGAGCTTCTCGACGACGTAGCGATCGTAGATGTAGCGAAGGGCCTGGCGACGGGCGTGCAGGTCGCCGCGCCGGCCGAGCGTAATCATCTTCTCGGCGATGGGGCGGATCTCGCGCGCCTTGGCATCGGTGGTGGTGATGCGCTCGTAGCGGAGCAGGTCGGTCACGAGGTTGCGATAGAGGGCCTTGCGATGGGCGCTATCGCGACCGAGGTGACGGCCCGCCTTGCGGTGTCGCATGACTATTCCTCGTCGTCCGCGCCGAGGAGGTCGTCTTCACCGACTTCGCGAAGCGCCTCGCGCAGGGCCTTGCCGAGGGCGCCGAGGCTCTCCTCGTCGTCTTCCTCATCGAGGATGACGCTAGGCGCGGGAGCGGGCTGGGCGCCGGGCGAGGCGAAGTCGGGGAGGATCTCGAGGCCGGCCGCGCTCCCGTCGATGTAGTTCATCTCGATGAGGCGGTCGCGCAGCTCGTCGTAGGACTTGTGGCCGAAGTTGCGAAGGGCGAGTAGTTCTTCCTCGGTGCGCTCCAGTACCTGGCCGATGGTCATCAGCCCGCTGCGACGGAGGCAGTTGTAGGCCCGCACGGAGAGCTGCAGGGCTTCGATGGGGGTGTGGTAGCGCTCGGGGGAGATCGGGAGGCTCGTCGCGGGGGCGGGAGGGGCTGCCGGAGGGGCGCCGACTCCGCCCGCGGTGCTGAAGAGCGCGAACTGGTCGATAAGGATGGCGGCGGCCTGGCCCACCGCCTCGACGGGGGCGACCGTGCCGTCGGTCCACACTTCGAGGACCATGCGGTCGAAGTCGGTGGCCTGGCCGACGCGGACCTTCTCGACGTGGAAGTTCACCTTGCGCACGGGGGAGAAGACGGCATCGACGGGGATGACACCGATGGGCATGCCTTCGACCTCGGTGGCAGGGGTGTAGCCGCGCTTGAGCTGGGCATGGAACTCGGCGTTGATGCGGGTCTCGGGGCCATCGAGGGTGGCGAGGTGGAGGGAGGGGTTCACGACCTCGAAGTCGGCGGGCACCTGGAGGTCACCGGCGGTGATCTCGCCGGGGCCTTCGGCATCGAGGGTGAGGGTTCCGGGGCGGTTGCTCACGGCCTTCAGGCGGATCTCCTTCACATTGAGGAGGAACTCGGTGCAGTCCTCCTGCATGCCCTCGATGGTGGAGAACTCGTGCTGCACCTGGTCGATGCGCACAGAGGTGATGGCCGCGCCTTCGAGCGAGCTGAGGAGGATGCGGCGGAGGGAGTTCCCGAGGGTCGTGCCGTAGCCCGGGTCGAGGGGCTCGGCGACGAGGCGGGCGTAGCCCTCCTCTTCGTTCTCGATGGTGAGCTCCGGGACCGGCACCGGCGGGGGGGCCGGGGGCATGTCGAGCGGATCGAGTGGCGTTTCGAGTGTCATGGGACCTGCTGACCTGCCTAGCGAGAGTAGTACTCGATGACGACGTTCTCGTTGAACCGGTGGGTTTCGCCCGGGACAACCTCAAGCGGGCCGGCGACCCGCGCGGTGAGGGCGCCGGGATCGACCACCAGCCAGGCCGGAGGCGTCTTGGCGGTGATGGTTTCCTGGAGGACCTTGTAGTGCTCGCTGCGGGCGCCGCGCTGCGTGAAGCCGATGATGTCGCCATCGCGCAGCTGGGCGGAGGGGATGTCGGTCTTGCGTCCGTTGAGGGTGATGAGGCCGTGACGGACGATCTGGCGGGCCTGGGCGCGGGACTCGGCGAAGCCGGCGCGGTAGACGGCGTTGTCCAGGCGGCTCTCGAGAATGCGCACCAGGTTCAGTCCGGACACGCCGGGGCGCCGAACGGCTTCCTTGTAGTAGCGCAGGAACTGGCGCTCAAGGACGCCGTAGGTGGCGCGGGCGCGCTGCTTCTCGCGGAGCTGGAGCCCACGGTCGCTCACCTTGCGGCGGCGGGCGGGACGGGGTCCCGGCGGGTTCGGGCGGCGCTCGAAGGCGCACTTGGGCGAGTAGCAGCGCTCGCCCTTGAGGTAGAGCTTGTCACCGCGACGGCGGCAGATACGGCAGACAGGGCCGGTGTATCGGGCCATTGCTAGACGCGCCTCCTCTTCGGAGGGCGGCAGCCGTTGTGGGGAATGGGCGTCACATCGCGGATGGCGGTCACGTCGAGGCCGGTGGCCTGGAGGGCGCGGATGGCGGCCTCGCGGCCGCTGCCGGCGCCGCGCACGAACACCTCGATAGTCTGCATGCCGTGCTCCTGGGCGCGGCGGGCGGCCGCTTCGCCGGCGAGCTGGGCGGCGAAGGGCGTGCTCTTGCGGGAGCCCTTGAAGCCGGTCTGGCCGGCGGTCGCCTGCGCCACGACGTTCCCGTTGGGGTCGGTGAGGGTGACGATGGTGTTGTTGAACGAACTCTTGATGTAGGCGCGCCCGCGGGGCACGGATTTGCGCTCACGTCGCCTCGATCGGCGGGTTCCCTCGGGCATTCGCTCGTTCTCCGGTTACTTCTTGGTCGCGGCGCGACGGCGGCCGGCGACGGTCTTGCGGGCGCCGCGGCGCTGGCGTGCGTTGGTGCGCGTGCGCTGCCCATGGACGGGGAGGTTGCGGCGATGGCGCTGGCCGCGGTAGCAGTTGATCTCGACGAGGCGCTGGATGTTCTGGCGCACCTCGCGGCGGAGGTCTCCCTCCACGATGTAGTTCTTCTCGATGTAGTCGCGGATGCGGACGAGCTCTTCGTCGGTGAGGTCGCGCGTGCGGGTTCCGGGGTCCACACGGGTGAAATCGAGGAGCTGGGTCGCGCGGGTGGGGCCGATGCCATAGATGTAGCGCAGCGAGATCTCGATGCGCTTCTCGTTGGGGATATCGACGCCGGAAATTCTGGCCATGGCTAGCCCTGCCGCTGCTTATGTTTCGGGTTCTCGCAGATGACCATGACCCGTCCGTGGCGGCGGATCACCTTGCACTTGTCGCAACGCCGTTTGACCGAGGCCCGAACTTTCATGATCGCCTACCAACTCTCTGGTGTCCAGTTCTTGACGCACTCACGGAAGGGTCAGCACCTCTGGGCGCTGCCCCTTCCGGATGGCGATGGTGTGCTCGAAGTGACAACAAAGGCTACCGTCCTCCGTGGCCACGGTCCAACGATCATCGAGCTCGCGGGTGTGGCGGCCGCCGATGTTGACCATGGGCTCGAGGGCGAGGACGAGACCGGGCTTGAGGGGTGGGCCTCGGAAGCGGCGGCGGTAGTTGGGCACCTGCGGCTCCTCGTGCATCGCACGGCCGACGCCGTGGCCGGTGTACTCACGCACGATGGCGTACTCGTCGGGAATCGCATCCTCGATGGCGGCGGAGACGTCGTTCAGGTGCGTGCCGGTGCCCATCGCTTCGATACCGGCCCAGAGCGCGGCCTCGGTCACGTCCATGAGGCGCCGGGCCTCGGGGCTGATCTCGCCGACGGCGACGGTGATGGCGGAGTCGCCGACGAACCCCTTGTAGGTAGCGCCGAGGTCGAAGGTGACGATGTCGCCTTCCTCCAGGAGGCGGTCCCGGGGGATGCCGTGGACGAGCTCCTCGTTGACGCTGGCGCAGAGATTGGAGGGGTAGGGGGGCTTCCCGGCAGGGTCGTAGCCGCGGAAGGTCTCGATGGCGCCGTGGCGCTCGAACTGCTCCGTGACGTAGGCCTCGGCCTCGAGGAGGTTGAACCCGGGACGAACCATCTCGCGTATGCCGGCGAGGGTCTGGCCGACGATGCGGCCCGCCTCGCGCATGACATCCAGCTCGGCTTCGGACTTGAGCATGATCGGCATGGGGGCTACGTGAGCGCCTCCAGCAGATCGGCCGTGACGTCGTCGAGGCCACGCTCGCCGTTGATCTCGCGGAGCACGCCGGCTCCGCGGTAGTGGTCGAGCAGGTCGGCAGGGGGTTTCATCTTCTCCAGGCGAGTGCGGACCACCTCGGGACGGTCGTCGTCGCGCTGGTAGAGCTCGCCGTCGCACGTGTCGCAGGCGCCTTCCCTGGCAGGGGGATCGTTAAGCTCGTGGTGGACGGCGCCGCAGGCGCGGCAGAGCCAGCGCCCGCCGAGGCGAGCGACGAGCTCCTCGTCGGCGACGGCGATGAGCAGGGCGTGGTCGATGGAGTCGCCGCGCTCGCCGAGGGCGGTGTCGAGGGCGGCGGCCTGGACGACGTTGCGGGGGAAGCCATCGAACATGGAGCCCTCGGCGGCGTCGGGGCGGGCGATGCGCTCGAGCAGCATCTTGATGGTGACCTCGTCGGGGACGAGCTCGCCGCGGTCCATGTAGCTCTTGGCGAGAACGCCGAGCTCGGTGCCCTCACGCACGTTCTCACGGAACATGTCGCCGGTGGAGAGGTGGAGGAGGCCGGTGGAGGTGGTGAGGCGCTGGGCCTGGGTTCCCTTGCCCGCGCCCGGGGGACCGAGAAGCACAACGAACATGGCTAGCGGATGAACCCTTCGTAGTTCCGCATGAGGAGCTGGGCCTCAAGCTGCTTCATGGTGTCGAGCACGACAGCGACGACGATGAGGAAGCCGGCGCTCGAAATGGTCAGCGCCTGGACGTCGGTGATGAGGCCGATGAAGAAGGGGGCGACCGCAACCGCCCCGAGGAAGAGCGCGCCTCCCCAGGTGATGCGGGTGACGACGCGTAAGAGATAGGCCTCGGTGGGAGGCCCCGGCCGGATGCCGGGGATGAAGGCTCCCTGTCGCTGGAGGTTCTTGGCGATGTTCTGCTGGTTGTACTGGACGATCGTATAGAAGAAGGCGAAGCCCACGACGAGGACGAAGAGCACGAGCCAGTAGACGCCGGTGCCGCCACCGCCGCGGCCTCCCTGGAACTGGTTGACGAAGAAGTCGGCGACCGTCTCGACCCAGCCGCCCGCGCCGGCGAAGTACCCGGCGACGACGGCGGGGAGGATGACGATGGAGAAGGCGAAGATGAGCGGGATCATGCCCGCCATGTTGACGCGCAGGGGGATGAAGCTCTGGCCCTGCTGGCGGTACATGCGTCCCCCTCTGAAGGAGGATCGGGCGTACTGCACCGGCACCCTGCGCTGGGCTTCCTGGAAGAAGACGATGACGAAGATGAGGCCGACGGCGAAGAGGAGCATGGCGGCGACGGTGATGATGGAGGTGGTGGAGATGTTGGGGATGAGGCCGGGGAGGACGGCCACGATGCCGCCGAAGATGATGAGGGAGACCCCGTTGCCGATGCCGTGCTCGGTGATGAGCTCGCCGAGCCAGACGAGGAACATGGTTCCCGCGGCGAGGGTGAAGAGCGTGGCAATCGTGCCGAAGAAGTCGTTCTGGAAGCCGAAGTCGCGAATGACGGCGGCGCCGCCCTGGTTGTTGATGAAGATGATCTGGCCGTAGCCCTGGACGAACGCGAGGGGAACGGCGAGCCAGTGGGTGTAGACCTGGATGCGGCGGCGGCCCTGCTCCCCCTCCTCCTGCAGCGCGCGCAGGCGGGAGGAGATGGGGGTGACGATCTGCATGATGATCGAGGCGGTGATGTAGGGGTACACGCCGAGGGCGGCGACGGACAGGTTCTGGAGGGCGCCACCCGAGAAGATGCTGAGGAAGTCGAGCACGGCGTTGCCGGCGAAGGCCTGGGCAAGAGCATCGCGGTCGACATTGGGGACGGGGACGTGGGCGACGAAGCGGAAGATGACGAGCATGCCCAGGGTGAAGAGCAGCTTGCGCCGCACCTCTTCCTGGCGGAAGGCGTCGACCATGGCCTGGAGCAGGCGCGGGCGGTTGGTGCCCGGGACGGTGGTGGTCTCGCCCATGAACGACACGGTTCGGCGTCCCTACTCCTCGGCGGCGGTTTCGTTCTCGGCGTCGTCGATGAGGGTAACGGTGCCGCCGGCGCCCTCGATGCGGGCGCGGGCGGCGGCGCTGACCCTGTGGGCGTGCACGTTCAGGGGGCGGGTGAGCTCGCCGCGGGCGAGGATCTTGACGGGCTCGCGCAGGTGGCGGAGCACGCCGGCGGAGCGGAGTGACTCGGGCGTGACCTCGGCGCCATCCTCGAAGCGTTCCTGGAGGGCGCCGGTGTTGACCGGCTGGTAGGGGACGCGCCAGCGGTTGTTGAAGCCGCGGAGGGTGCTCATGCGGCGGATGAGGGGCATCTGGCCGCCCTCGAAGCCGAGGCGGATCTTGCTGCCGCTGCGGGACTTCTGGCCCTTGAGGCCCTTGCCGGCGTAGGTACCGCCGCCGGCGCTGTTGCCGCGGGCCAGGCGCTTGCGGCCGTGGGTCGCGCCTTTGGGCGGACGAAGTTCGTTGGCGTGGATGCTCACGAGGCTTCCCCTGCTTCTCCGTCGCGCACGTCCACGAGGTGCCCGACCCTGGCGATCATGCCGCGGAGGGAGGGGCTGTCGTCGTGCTCGACGGTCTGGTTCAGGCGGCGCAGGCCGAGCTTGCGGATGGTGTCCTTCTGGCGCTGGTTGTAGCCAATCGCGCTCTTGCGCCAGGTGATGGCGACCCTGGCCATTATGTCGCCTCCGTCGCCGTGGCTTCGGCGATGATCTGGAAGCGGCGCTCGCGGGCGGCATCGGGGTCGCGGAGGGTGGCGAGGCCCTTCACGGTCGCGCGCGCGACGTTGACCGGGTTGCGGCTGCCGAGGGACTTGGTGAGCACGTCGGTCACGCCGGCGGCCTCCATGATGGCGCGCACGGCGCCCCCGGCGATGACGCCGGTGCCGCTGCTGGCCGGCTTCATGAGGACCCTCGCGGCCCCGAACTCGGAGGTGTACTCGTGGGGGAGGGTTCCGCCCTTGAGCGGCACGGAGAACATCTCCTTGCGGGCGATGGCAGCGCCCTTGCGGATGGCTTCGGGCACCTCGTTGGCGCGGCCGAGCCCGATGCCGACGCTGCCGTGGCCATCGCCCACGACCATGAGGGCCGTGAAGCTGAAGCGGCGGCCACCCTTGACCACCTTGGCCACGCGGTTGATATAGATGACCTTCTCGTTGAGCTCGTCGCCCGAGTTCTCGAAGTTCCCCATCAGAATCCCAATCCGGCTTCGCGCGCGGCCTCGGCGAGAGCCTTCACGCGGCCGTGGTATTTGTATCCGCCGCGGTCGAACACGACGTCGGCGACGCCCTGCTCTTTCGCACGGGCTGCGATGGCGGCGCCGACGACGGCGGCGCGATCGGCCTTGGCCTTGCCGGCGACGTCGCCCGCGAGGCTGGCGTCGAGGTCGCTGGCGGCGGCGATGGTGTGGCCCTGGTCGTCATCGATGACCTGGGCGTAGATGTGCGACGTGCTGCGGAACACGTTGAGGCGCGGCCGCTCGGCGGTGCCGGCAAGGTTCTTGCGCACGCGCCGGTGGCGGCGGTGGCGGGCGTGATAGCGGTTGGCCTGGGCCATCAGACTCCCACCTTTCCGGCCTTGCCGGCCTTGCGGCGAACGCGCTCGCCGAGGTAGCGGATGCCCTTGCCCTTGTAGGGTTCGGGCGGGCGAATCTTGCGGATGTCGGCGGCCACCTGGCCGACCTGCTCCTTGTCGATGCCGCTCACGTTGATGCGCGGCCCCTCGACGGCGAAGGTGACGCCCTCGGGGGGCTCGACGATGACGGGGTGGGAGAAGCCCACGGCAAGCCGCAGGTTCTGCCCCTCGATCTGTGCGCGGTAGCCGACGCCCTGGACCTCGAGGGTCTTGGTGAAGCCGTCGGTGACGCCCACCACCATGTTGTTCAGGAGCGAGCGGGAGAGGCCGTGCAGGGCGCGATGCGTGCTGGCGTCGCTGGGGCGCGTGACGACGACCTGGCCGTCCTCGATGGCGAACCGGATCATGTCGGGGAAGGTGCGCTGCAACTCGCCCCTGGGGCCCTTGACGGTGATGTCGTTGCCCTCGCCCAGGGTCACTTCGACTCCGCTGGCGAGGGGAACGGGTTGCTTGCCGACGCGAGACATGATGGCTCCTACCAGACGTAGCAGAGGACTTCGCCGCCAACCTGCTGGCGGCGGGCCTCCTGGCCCGTCATGACGCCCTTGGGCGTGGAGATGATGGCGACGCCGAGGCCGCCGTAGACGCGGGGAATCTCGCGGCGCTGCACGTAGACGCGCAGGCCGGGCTTGCTGACGCGCTGGAGCCCGTTGATGACGGGCTGCTTGCGGCCGCCGTAGCTGAGCTCGACCTTCATGGTGGCCTGCGGCTCGGCGGACTCCTTCTGGACTTCGTAGTCGCGGATGAAGCCTTCGCTCTTGAGCACCTCGGCGATCGCCACCTTGACCTTGGAGGAGGGGATGGTGACGGCATCGTGGCGGGAGCTGACGGCGTTGCGGATGCGGGTGAGCATGTCCGCGATCGGGTCACTCATCGTCATCGGTTCGTTGCCTCCGTGGCGTGCAGGGGTCTACCAACTCGACTTGGTGACGCCGGGCAGGTAACCCTTGTGGGCCATCTCGCGGAAGGTGATGCGGGAAAGGCCAAACCTGCGGATATAGGCGCGCGAGCGACCGGTGACGATGCAGCGGTTCTTCAGGCGCGTGGGGCTGCTGTTGGTGGGGAGCTTGGCAAGCTCGAACTGGATGCGCGCCAGCTCCGTGGGGTTCCCCTGAGCGGCGCGGCGGGCAGCCTTGAGCTCCTCGCGACGGTGGCGGTACTTCTGATACATGGCGCGGCGCTTCTCGTCGCGCGCAATCTGACTCTTCTTCGCCATGGTGTCCCCCCTAATTCCGGGCGAAGGGCATGCCGAGGAGCTCCAGCAAGCGCCGGCCCTCGTCATCCGTGCGGGCGGTCGTCACGATGGTGACCTGGAGACCGCGCACCTTGTCGACGCGGTCGTAGTCGATCTCGGGAAAGACGAGCTGCTCGCGCAGCCCGATGCTGTAGTTGCCACGCCCGTCGAAAGCGTTGGGGCTGAGGCCCTGGAAGTCGCGGATCGCGGGCAGGGCGGCGCTGATGAGGCGGTCGAGGAACTCGTACATGCGCGTACCCCGGAGCGTGACCGAGACGCCGACGGGATTGCCCTCGCGCAGGCGGAAGTTGGCGATGGAGCGCTTGGCTCGCTGGATAACGGGCTTCTGGCCGCTGATCGTCTGCAGGTCCTCGGCGGCGCGGTCGAGGCTGTTGCCGTCGGTGAGGGCCTCGCCCATGCCGATGTTGAGGACGACCTTGTCGAGGCGCGGCACCTCCATGGGGTTGCCGTAGCCGTACCGCTCGCGCAGCTGGCCCACGGCCTCGTCCTCGTAGCGGGCACGCAGACGGGGGAGGGTTGCCTGGGTCATTCGACATCCTCCCCGGTGCGCTTGCTGACCCGCACCACGGCACCGTCGTCGCGCCGCCGGAAGGTGACGCGGGTGGGCTCGTCGGTGGTGGGATCGAGGAGCATGACGTTGCTGATGTGCACGGGCCCCTCGCGCTCGATGATGGAGGACTGCTGCTGCATGGAGCGCGCGCGCTGGTGGCGCTTGATCATGTTCACGCCCTCGATGGTGACGCGCTGCTTCTTGTGATCGACGGCGCGGACGACGCCGCGAGCGCCCTTGCTGCGCCCGCTGATCACCACCACCCGATCGCCGCGACGGATCTTCGATGGCATCAGAGCACCTCGGGGGCGAGCGAGACGATCTTCATGAAGTTGTGATCGCGAAGCTCGCGGGCTACGGGGCCGAAGATGCGCGTGCCCCGGGGATTCTCGTCGTCGGGAGCGAGGAGAACGGCGGCGTTCTCGTCGAAGCGGATGTAGGAGCCGTCGGGCCGGCCGTACTCCTTGGCGGTGCGTACGACGACGGCGCGCACGACCTCACCCTTCTTGACGGGGGAGTTGGGCTGGGCGGTCTTGACGGAGGCGACGATGATGTCGCCGGGGCGGGCGTAGCGGCGGCGGCTGCCGCCGAGCACGCGGATGCAGAGGATGGAGCGCGCGCCCGAGTTGTCCGCGACCTTGAGGCGGGACTCCTGCTGGATCACGAGGCATCCTCCTCGTCAGGCGCATCGCCGCCCTCGGCTTCCGCCACGGCAGCGGCGGCAGCGGCCGTGGGCGAGGCCTGCACCTCTTCCTCGATGCTGCGGCCGATGTCTTCGGGAGAGACCTCGGCGACATCGCCGCGCTCGAGGATCTCGATCACGCGCCAGCGCTTGCCCTTCGATAGCGGTCGCGTCTCGAGGATGCGGACGATGTCGCCCACGTTGCACTCGTTCTCGGCGTCGTGCGCCTTGAAGCGCTTGCTGCGGTTGATGACCTTGCGGTAGAGGGCGTGCTGCTTGCGGCGTGCGACGTTGACGACGACGGTCTTATCCATCTTGTCGCTGACGACGACGCCCTGGAGGATGCGAGCGCTCATTCGGAAGCCTCATCGAGCTGCGCGAGCTGTCGTTCGCGCTTGATGGTTCGGAGCCTGGCGATGGTCCGCTTGGCATCGCGCAGGGCGCGGTAGTTCTGCAGCTGGCGGGTGGCCTGCTGGAAGCGGAGGGTGAAGAGGGCGCGGTAGGCCTCGTTGATCTCGCTATCGAGGCGTTCCTCGTCCCATTCGCGCACGGCGGTGGCCTTTTCGTTGGGCATGGCTAGATCACCAACTCGTCGCGCTGGACGACCTTCGTGGGGATGGGGAGCTTGTGGGCGGCGAGGCGGAGGGCCTCACGGGCGACTTCCTCGGGCACGCCCGCGATCTCGAAGAGGACGCGGTTGGGCTTGACGACGGCGACCCACTTCTCGGGGTTGCCCTTGCCGGAGCCCATGCGGGTCTCGGCCGGCTTCGCGGTCACGGGCTTGTCGGGGAAGATGCGGATCCAGACCTTGCCGCCGCGACGCATCTCGTGGGTCATGGCGCGGCGAGCGGCCTCGATCTGGCGCGAATCGATCCAGGCGGGCGCCTGGGCCTGGAGGCCGTACTCGCCGAACGACACGACGTTGCCGCTCGTGGCCTTGCCCTTCATGCGGCCGCGGTGGTGCTTGCGATGCTTGACGCGCCGGGGTTGCAGCATCAGGCCTCGTCCTCCTGGCTCTGGCGGGCGACGGCTTCCTGCTGCTCCACCGAGATGGCCATGTGCTGGGGTCCGCGGACGGCCTCGACGGGAGGCTCGACCGGGGCGGGCGCTTCTTCCTCGACCTCGGGAACGGGCTCCTCGATCTCGAACTCGATGGGCTCTTCGACCTCTTCCTCGACCTCGTCGGGGAGGATGTCGCCCTTGTAGATCCAGGTCTTGACGCCGATGCGGCCGAAGGTGGTGTGAGCCTCGGCGAGGCCGTAGTCGATGTCGGCGCGGAGGGTGTGGCGGGGGACGCGGCCTGCGGTCTCGGTCTCGCGACGGGACATCTCGGTGCCGCCGAGACGGCCGGCAACGGAGATGCGAACGCCCTGGGCGCCGCGCTGCATGGTGCGCTGGACCGCCTGCTTGACGGCGCGGCGGAAAGCGACGCGCCGCTCGAGCTGGTCGGCGACGGAGCGGGCGACGAGGTAGGCGTCGAGCTCGGGGGTGCGGATCTCCTGGATGTTGACGCGGACGCGTCCACCAGTGAGCTCCTCGAGCGAGCCGCGAAGCTCCTCGACGCGCGCGCCCCCGCGGCCGATGACGATGCCCGGCTTGGCCGTATGCACCGTGACGGTCACGAGGTTGGCGTTACGGTCGATCTCGATGCGGCTGATGCCGGCGTCGGGCAGGAGGCCGCCACGGCCGTCCTTGCCGTAGATGTGCTCGCGCAACTCGATGTCGTCGGCGAGGCGGTCCTTGTAGTCCTTCTCGGCGAACCACTTGGATTCCCAGTCGTAGATGACGCCGAGGCGGAAGCCGTGCGGATGAACCTTCTGACCCACGTTCCTATCCCTCGCGCTCGTCGAGTACGACGGTGATGTGGCTGTGGCGCCTGAGGCGGGGCGCCGCGCGGCCGCGGGAGCGCGCCTTGTAGCGCTTGACGGTGACGCCATCGTCGGCGAAGGCGCGCTTGATGAAGAGGTCGTCGACATCGAGGTTGAGGTTGTTCTCGGCGTTGGAAGCGGCGCTGAGCACGACCTTGGAGACGTCGCGGGCATGGGGGGAGGGGACGTAGCGCAGGAGCGCGAGCGCCTGATCGACGGAAAGGCCGGGCAGGCGGTCGAGGATGAGCCGCACCTTGCGGGCGGAGCCGTTAACGTTGCGCGCGCTGGCCTGGACTTCCATGGCTAGCCGATCCTCGTGCTGCGATCGCTGCGGCCGATGTGACCGCGGAAGGTGCGGGTGGGAGCGAACTCGCCGAGCTTGTGGCCGACCATGTTCTCGGTGACGAAGACGGGCACGTGGCGGCGCCCGTTATGGACGGCGATGGTGAGCCCGATCATGTCGGGCAGGATGGTGGAGGCACGGGACCAGGTCTGGATGACCTCGCGGCTGCGGGAGTTCCGCGCCTGGATGACCTGCTTGTAGAGCGAGGGGTGCACGAAGGGGCCCTTCTTGGTGGAACGTGACACGGTCTACCTCCCCCGCCTGCGGACGATGAACTTACCCGTGCGCTTGTTGCGCCGGGTGCGGTGGCCAAGCGTGGGCTTGCCCCAGGGCGTCTTAGGTCCGGGCATGCCGATGGGGGCACGGCCCTCGCCTCCACCGTGGGGGTGGTCGACGGGATTCATGACGGAGCCGCGCACCTGCGGGCGGCGGCGGCGATGGCGGTTGCGGCCGGCCTTGCCCAGCTTGATCAGCGAGTGCTCGACGTTACCCACCTGGCCGATCGTGGCCATGCACTCGATGCGAACGCGGCGCATCTCGGAGCTGGGCAGGCGCAGGAGGGCGTACTCGCCTTCCTTGGCCATGAGCTGGGCGGACGCCCCGGCGGTGCGGACCAGCTGGCCGCCGCGTCCGGGAGTGAGCTCGATGTTGTGGATCTGGGTGCCCGTGGGCATGTTGGCGAGGGGCAGGGCGTTGCCCGTGCGGAGCTCGGCGTCGGGCCCGCTCATGAGGCTGGCGCCCACCTCCAGGCCGCTGGGGGCGAGGATGTAGCGCTTCTCGCCATCGGCGTAGTGCAGGAGGGCGATGCGGGCCGTTCGGTTCGGGTCGTACTCGATAGCCGCGACCTTCGCGGGAATGCCGTGCTTCTCGCGCTTCCAGTCGATGCGGCGATAGAGGCGCTTGTGGCCGCCGCCGCGGTGGCGAACGCTAATGCGGCCCTGGTTGTTGCGACCGGCGCTGCGCTTCTTGAGCGACTCAACGAGCGACTTCTCGGGGCGCTTTTTCGTGATCTCCTCGAAGGTGTGGCCGCTGGCGTTGCGGCGTCCGGGGGAAGTCGGTTTGAACTGCTTGATCGGCACGACTAGATCCCCTCGAAGAGCTCAATGGTGTCGCCCGACTGGAGGGTGACGATGGCCTTCTTCCAGTCGGGCTGCTTGGTGACATTGCGTCCGAAGCGGCGGTTCTTGCCCTTCACGACCAAGGTGTTGACGTTGAGCACGGTGACGTTGAAGGCAAGCTCCACGGCCTCGCGGATCTGGGGCTTGTTGGCACGCAGGTCGACCTCGAAGACGTACTTGTCCTGGCCGGCGAGCGAGGTGCTTTTCTCCGTGATAAGGGGACGGAGGAGGACGGCGTAGGGATGCAGTTCGCGGGGCATCAGCCGGCCTCCCGGCGCCCGCGAGCGGGCTTCACGTTCTCGCCGCCCCAGAGCTCCTCGGCACGGCGCACGGCGTCCTCGGTCATGACCACGTGGTGGGCATCGACGAGGTCGACGACGTTGAGCTGCGCGGAAGGAAGGGCGCGGACGTTGGTGATGTTGCGGGCGGCGCGAACGAGCGTCGCGTCGTGCTCGCCGCTGACGATGAGGGCGCGCCGCTCGACGCCGAGGGCGCTGAGGGCGGACGCGACTTCGCGCGTCTTGGCCTCGCCGTCGGCGAAGGCGGGCACGACGATGAGGCCGCCGCTGGCTGCATGGCTGCTGAGCGCGGATCGGATGGCGAGACGACGCATCTGCCGGGGGAGGGCCTTGGCGTGGCCGTGGGGCCTGGGACCGAAGGCGATGCCGCCGCCGATGCGGATGGCGGCGCGGTTGGAGCCCTTGCGGGCCGCGCCCATGCCCTTCTGGCGGCGGATCTTGGCGGTGGAGCCACGGACCTCGCCGCGGCTCTTGGTGCTGTGCGTGCCCTGGCGGGCGTTGGCTCGCTGGGCCACGTAGGCCTGGTGCATGACGGCGCGGTTGGGCTCGATGCCGAACACCTCGTCGGCAACCTCGATCTCGCGACGCTTGCGGCCCCGGCGGTCGACCACGGGAAGGTTCATGCCCTGCCTCGCGATCTGGACACGGCGCGCGCGTGGCGCACGCGCACGAGCCCGCCGTTGGGGCCGGGAACGGAGCCGCCGACGAAGATGACGCCGCGCTCCTCGTTGCGGGAGATGACCTCGAGGTTGCGCACGGTTGTGCGCTCAGCGCCCATGTGGCCAGCCATGCGCGTGCCCTTGAACACGCGGCCCGGGGTGGTGCCGGCGCCGATCGAGCCGGGAGCGCGGTGGCGGTCGCTCTGGCCGTGGGTCTTGGGACCGCCACGGAAGTGGTGGCGCTTGACGCCGCCCTGGAAGCCGCGGCCCTTGGAGGTGCCGGTCACGTCGACAAGCTCGCCCTGCTCGAAGATGTCCACGCCGATCTGATCGCCGAGACTGACCTCGCCGATGGCGCGGAACTCGGCCAGGTGGCGCAGGTTGGGCACGCCCGAAGCGGCAAGGTGGCCGGAGGCGGGCTGGTTGAGCTTCTTCTTCTCGCCGAAGCCGAGCTGCACGGCCGAGTAGCCGTCCTTCTCGTCGGTGCGCACCTGCGTAACCCAGCAGGGGCCCACCTGGAGAGCGGTGGCGCCGCGCAGACGCCCCTGGTCATCGAAGACCTGGAGCATTCCGAGCTTGCGGCCGAGGAGTCCTTCGACAGTCATGGTTACAGCTTGATCTCGATATCGACGCCGCTGGCGAGCTGGAGGCGCATGAGGGTGTCGACGGTCTTGGAGGTGGGGTCGAGGATGTCGATGAGCCGCTTATGCGTGCGGATCTCGAACTGCTCGCGCGAATCCTTGAAGACGTGGGGGCTGCGAATCACGGTGAACTTCTCGATGGACGTGGGAAGCGGCACGGGACCGGCGACAGCCGCACCCGTGCGCTCGGCGGCCTCGACGATCTGGCGCGCGGAGTCGTCGATCAGCCGGTGATCGTAGGCCTTGAGCTTGATGCGGATCTGCTGGCGCGCCATCGTCGTCCTTTCCCGTCCCTTACTCGAGCACCTTGGTGACGACGCCGGCGCCGACCGTGCGCCCGCCCTCACGGATCGCGAAGCGCAGACCTTCCTCAACCGCCACCGGCTGAATCAGCTCCA